>DATHOI010000449.1:0-4558 GCA_035485095.1 Polyangiaceae bacterium
CGTTCGCGCGCTACCTCCGCACGGTTACCCCGCGCCTCGTCCGCGGTGGCGCGATCGATTGACCCGACTCCCTCACGAACGAACTGCGGGCTCGCGCCGGCTGAGCGAGTGGAACACGCCCCGCGCCGCAACGGTAAAAGACACTCTAGTCCACGAGATATAAAGTGGACCGACCGAACGCGGTGCGACAGCGGGCGAGATGTCGGAACGCCTTTCGCATCTTCGGGCATGCCATATCAACGTTCTCCCTGAGTGCCCGCCGTGATCGCCTTACCGGTATGGAGTCCCGTTGCGCACGGCGGATTCAGGGCTACGGTAGCGGCTCTACGATGGCGTTGCCGTCAAGATTGACCGCGGCGATTCGAGCGAGCGCTCGGCCCGTGAGCGTCGCGCCGGTGCCGAGCGTGATCGCTTGGTCGGCCATGATTGTCCCTTGGAATACCGAGGTGGTACCGAGAGTCGCCGAAGTGCCGACCTGCCAGTAGACATTGGCGGCTAGCGCACCGTTGCTGAGGATGACCTGGCGCCCTGACGTGGTCGTCAACGTAGAGGCCATCTGAAAGATGAAGACGGCCTTTCCGTCACCTTGCGCGTCGAGCGTCAAATCTCCCGAGGAGACCGCGAGTGACGAGGTGGACTTGTAGAGTCCAGGTGTCAGCGTCTGTCCGCCGAGGTTGCCGGAGACGGTGACGGGGCACAGCGTGCGCCCCGCGGCATCGCCGTAAGCAGTGGTGAGGTCGGCAATGCCCTGCGCGGAGGTCGGATCACCCGCGTGGATGAGGCCGACGATGATGCCCGGCGGAAAACCGGTCAGCGCCGTGCCAGGGCTCACGCCCACGTCGCCGGCAATCGTCGTGAGGTCAGTGCTGGTTACGGTGGACCCGGCCAAAACGGCGAAGTTTGCGGCTGCGCCCAGCACGATCGTCGCTTGGCTGCAGGCGCTGGTCGTGAAACTCCAGCTGTGATCGGCCGCAAGCGCGCTGCCGCCCAGCGCCTTGACGCCGGTGCTGACCGTCGCGGTGTAGAGCAGCCCCACGCCGAGCGGCAGCAGCGGCGCGAAGGTGGCTGTGTTGGTCAGCGGATCGAATGTCACGACGCCCGTCACATCATTCAACCCCTGTTTCAAGCTGAAGGTGAGGTTCGTGATCGTCGTCGGGTCCATCGCGGTGCTGAACGTGACGCGGGGCTGAGCGTTGATCGACGATCCTGTCGCGAGGTCTAGCGGAGTGGTGGATAGGATCGTCGGTCGAACGGCCATGCCGCCCATGCCCGCCTCGCCGCCCATGCCCGCCTCGTCGCCCATCCCTGCGCCGCCCATTCCGGCCTCGCCGATGCCAGCGCCACCTTTGCCCGCCTCGCTGAGGCCAGCGCCCGCCATGCCCGCTTCGCCCGCGTCCGCGCGCGCCATGCCGCCAGCACCGCCTGCGGCAACGCCACCCTTTCCAGCGCCGCCTATGGCCACGCCGCCCATGCCTGCGCCAGCTACGCCGCCCATGCCCGCGCCATTGTCGCCGAACTCGACGACCTGGCGACCGCAAGCCGCAAAGCACAAGAACACCACGAAGAGCGCGCCCGCTTTAAGATGACTCATTGATTACTCCCAGCAGTCGCAGTGTTCAGCTTGAGGACGAATTCGACGCGCCGGTTGTTTTCACGGCCTTCGGCCGTGTCGTTCGTGTCCAATGGAACGGATGAAGCGAACCCCTGCGAGGTGACGCGGTCCTTGGGAATGCCACGTGAAATCAGGTATTCGACCACAGCGGCTGCGCGTTGATCCGACAATGTCTGGTTGTGCTCGTTCGTGCCGACGGCATCCGTGTGCCCTTCGACCCGTACGTGGAAGGTCTTGTTGTCCAAGAGCACCTTCACCACCTGATCCAGCAGCGGGTAGGAGGCAGGCTTGACGGTCGCCTTGTCGAACGCGAAGTAAACCTTCTCCTTCAGCTCGAGCTTTTCGGCGCCGACCACGACTTTTTCGTACTTCGGACAACCCCAAGTTTCAGCAGGGCCTGCTACGTCGGGGCAGCGGTCGACCGAGTCCGGCACGCCGTCGTTGTCTCGGTCGGCGCAATACGGAACGTCCTTCGGCACAACCACTTCTTTGGTCACGATAACTTCCTTGGTCACGATCTCGGCGGGCAGGGTGGCCGGCTCGGGCTCGCGCTGGCGCTCGATTCCAGAGCCAGCCTCGAGGCTGATGCCCAAGATCAAGATCTTCGCGTCGCGGTCATCGAACCCGACATGGTCGGACTGCAGCGTCTGCATGTAACGCACGAACGGTCCTGCCCAAAACGTGCGCGTGCTGCCGAACGGCACCGCGAGTCCCAAGGCGGCGTCGAAGCCAGGGCGGTTCAGCGGGCCCGTTCGCATGTAGAACGCGTCCGCGTCCAACCAAGGCGAGAGCCCGTAAGCACTCTTCGCGTCGTGCGGCCGCTTGATCCGTAACCCGCCGCCGAGCGCCCAAACGACGCCTGACTCCCCTCCTTGCGCCGCCGCGGGCAGCATCAAGAAAGAAGCCGTCGGACCGATATCGAGGTACGGCGTGAGCCCGAAGAGGAGCTTCAACGATTCCGCACCACCCACGTCGTAGATCCGGGATTGTGGAGCGCTCAACGGAATCGCAATCCCTGGCTCGAGCTTGAAGCTGACGTCTTCGGCTCGCGCGGCTCCGGGAAATGAGACCACGAGCAACGCGAGCGCTGCTTTCATCGATGCACGAGATACACGCTCAGCTGACGCAATTTTTTTAAGCATTCGATTCCTGAATTCGAGCCACTCGGCCAGCTCGGGCCGGTCGTCGCCAATTCACGCACTCGGCGAGCTCAGCTCGCTCCGACGCGCGTCCTTGAAAGCGCATGAGCAGCTTTCGAGCCAGCGCAGATCTAGGCGCGATTCCAGTACTCGCACCTGTCGCTTTGCCATTCCAGCGCAGACAATTAGTCCCGTGGAGACAAAACGCCGCTCATGACCGTGGTGTCAGGGTGGAGACGTTCCAAGCCGGTGTGCCCCCGCCAAATGGGATGCACCAGATATCACTCCGCGCCCTTCAAATTCGCGACCGGGAACAGGCGGTGCGCGACGCGCGCGATGTTCTCGGCCTCCAGCACGGCGAGCACTTCGTCGAGTTGCTTGTAGACGTGGGCGCATTCGTCGAGCGGAGTACGCTCCGTGTTGCCGACGATGCCGTCGATCGGGACGCCCGCGAAGCTGCGCTCGACCTCGCGCATTCGCAAAAGAAATTGGATTGATGGTCACGCACCACGGCGCGTTCCGTCACAGCGCCTTTGGCCAAACTCACTTCACGATCGGGATCACGGGCGGCTTGGAGATCAGCTTCAGGTTCAGGCCGCCGGGATAGTAGTACGAGGTTGCCCGGCCAAAGCCTTCGATCTGCAATCCCAAGCCGCGCTCGTCGGTCGTCGAGATCGAGTGCACGCCGCCGTTCGCGCCGCTGAGCGGCGCGCGAACGATCGACCAGATACTCATGCCGATCTGCTCTGGGGTTCCAGTCAGAGGCGCACCATCGAGCGTCACCTGTGCGCCCTGCGGCACCAGCACGTCCGCGAAATTTTCCTCGTAGTCACTGGGCGCCAGGAATGTGTATTGCTTCCTGAACTGCTGGGGCGTCACTTCCATCGTCATCGACGGATCGCCCTGGGAGCTCGTCGGCGCTGAACCCGGCACCTGCAGCGTGCCGCCAACCATGAACGAAGCAACCGCAAAGGGTTGGTCCCCTTGAACGGTGAACGCTTGGCTCACCATGCAGTTGCCTGGAGCGGAGTTGCACGCTGTGCCTTTCGGGATCGGCGGAATCTGCACCATGTCTCCGGCATTGATGACCGTGGGTGCACCCGGCGGCATGCCATCGGGATAACTGAGGTGTGTGCCGTCGACGTTGCCGTAGATACGCACGACGTGGCCCACTGCGTTGCCAGCCGGCGTGGTCGGCGGAGCCACGATGTATTCATTGCCAAGCACTTCGGCGGGCAGAACCGTTTCCTCCATGTGATCGGCGTTTCCTACGGTGGCGTCGGGAAGCTGGGCGATGGCATTGAATGAAACCACCTGAACCGGCGCTGACGCGTTGATCACCGAGCCGCTGATGTCGGCATTGTTGGTTTGTGGAGCGGCGGACCACGCGCCCACTAGCTGCACGACATCGCCCGCGTTCATCATGAACGTGACGATGTCGCCCCCGTTCTGTTCGGCGACACCGGTGCCCGCTGCAATACAGGTACCGAGATTTGCGGTCGGATAGAGCTCCACGCCGCAATTCTTGGCGAGTTGCACGGTGACTGTCGTGTTGTCCTGCGTCGCGGTGATCGCCGCGCCGCCGGGCACGGCGCCCCATAGGTTTCCTTCGTTCTCCGAAGAGTAGGCGAAGATCCGATAGTTTCCGGTCATCGCTGTGGTCGGTAGGAGCAGTGAGGCATCCACCGTCACGGACAGACATTCCGTGTCGCCCGCTACCGTCGGACATTCGGCGGCGCCACCAGCCGAAAGGACCCTCGGGGCCTGCGACGCGGGTATCTCGTAGTGTAGCGGATTGAATTGCCAA
>DATHOI010000450.1:0-5711 GCA_035485095.1 Polyangiaceae bacterium
GATCGCGCCGAGCTCGAAGGCTTTTTGCGCGTCGGTTCGCCCGCCGCCGGTGCGGCCGGTGACGATCACCCAGGGCACCTTCAGGCCCCACGGGTGCTTGCGCGCTTCGCCGAGCAGCGCAAAGCCGTCGATGGGCTGCAAATCGAGCTCACTCACCACGATGTCGACATCCCCCTTTTCGAGGATCTTCAGCGCTTGGTCGGAGGCACGCGCTTGGGCGACCTCGAAGCCCTGCTCGATCATGCGCAGCTCGAGCACGGTCGTCTCTTCCGGATCCGGATCGACGATCAGCGCGCGGTAGCGGTTGGCCAAGAGCCGCGCCTTCAAATCCTCACCCGTCACGGTGTGCTTGAACAGGTCGACCAAGTTCGGATCGAAGACCGTGCCGCGGTAGCGCTCGAGCACTTCACACGCCTGCACCGGGCGCAGCGTTTTACGGAAGGGGTTACGCGGGTTCTGGGTCAGGTCGGCGTAGGTGTCGGCAATCGCGAGCAAGCGCGCGCCGAGCGCGATCTCCTTCTCCGCGGAACCATCGGGCAGCCCTTTGCCGTCGTAACGCTCGTACATTTGCTCGACGGCTTGAGCGACCTCACGCGGCAATTGCACGGCTTCCAAAAGCCGGAGCGGTGCCTTGAATTGCTTCAAAGCCTGCGCGCGATGCCCCTCGTACTCGGCTACGTTGAGCGTGGTCAGATGATAAGCGCCCATCTTGCCCAGGTCGTGGATGTGACCTGCCACGACCAGCGCCGCGCGCGTGCTGTCTGGCAGGCCGATGCGCTCGCAAATCTTTTTCACGAGCCGCGCCACTTGCGCCGAGTGACCGCGTAAATCCGCGCGCGTGTTCTCGATCAACGAGACCAGCACGTTCAGCGTTTCGAGGTACGACTCGTCATTGATCCCTTTGCCAGAGGTGCTGGATTTCCCGGTGAAATCCCCCTGAGACAGCACGCGCTCGCCGGTCGATGCCTCTTTGGCGACGGACAGCGTGATGCTCTCTTCGCTGACCAGGTTGCGCTCGTACACGTTGAGCATCGTAGTGAACTGCTCGTGCGCGCTGCGGTCGAGCGTCGCGAACGCGTGGATGTCACCGTTGTACGCTTTGTTGATCGCCGCGCGCACGGAACGAGGACGCCCCACGAACGCGCGCACCTCTTTCAAGCTCGAGGCCAGTTGGATGTCGTGCAGCGCGGGCGCGTTGTCCGGGTTCGGCGTCACGACGCTGAGCACGTTGCTTGCGGTGTCGTACAGCACCGGGAAGATCAGCTCGCGCTCGGCGAGCTTCTTCGGCACCTTGTCCAAGGTGAGCCGGTCGATGTCGGCCTTGGCCAGCTTCTCGGTGGAGACGAAGCGTGTCTTGTGCAGGGCCGCCAGGTACTTGAGGAGCGCGACCTCCTCGAGGAACTTCATGTCGAGCAGGGCTTCTTCCACACGCTCGCCGCTGCGTTGCATGTAGTTGAGCGTGGCCTCCTGCTGCTCGGGGGCGAGAAGTCCGTCGGCTACCAAGCGTTCGAGAAGCCGCGGACTGCCAACGTTCGACATCGTGAAACCCGCACTATACCTGACTGCTCGTCACTTCTCCCGCGGTCGTCCCGGAGAGCGGCCCGGCCGCTGAAGAATCATGGCTCGGGCGCTTCGTGACGCCACGGGCCGGATCCGCGGCAGGCCGAGGTTCAGGCGGGAGTCCGCTCCGGAGAACGAGGGAACCGGGCCGACACCAGCCCGGTCTGAGCCGAAAACGGCCCTAAAAAACGGCCCTCCGGCCAGGCGCCGCGGCAAACCCGCCAGGATGCTTGACGCAAGCCGCACCGAACGCTAGTAGACCGACCCCTTTCCCCGCGGCAGTGCCGCTTTTTGAGGTCCGTTAAGATGCGCAGTTACGTGGCAAAACCCGCCGAAGTGATCGCAACCCGCAAGTGGTGGGTGGTGGACGCGACCAATCAACCGCTCGGACGCCTCGCGTCGCGGGTCGCTTCCGTTCTTCGCGGCAAGCACAAGCCGACGTTCACGCCACACGTCGACACGGGCGACTTCGTCGTCGTGATCAACGCCGACAAGGTGAAGGTCACGGGCACGAAGGCGAAAAACAAATTTTACCACACGCACAGCGGTTACCCGGGCGCCATCCGCTCACAGAGCTTCGAGAAGGCGATCGTGCGTCATCCCGATCTGCCGGTCACCGAAGCCGTCAAGGGCATGCTGCCGAAGAACGTGCTCGGTCGCGAAATGCTCACCAAACTCAAGGTGTACGGCACGGCCGAGCACCCGCACAAAGCTCAGCAGCCCTCAACGCTGCCCTTGTGATCATCACTCAGCGCAGCGAATTTTCGAGGAAATCTTAGATAATGTCCGAAGCTCAGACGTACGCCACTGGTAAGCGCAAGACCGCAGTTGCTCGGGTTTGGATCAAAGCCGGCTCCGGCTTGATCACCGTCAACGGCCACAATATCGAAGAGTACTTCGAGCGCGAGACGGGTCGCATGATCGCGCGCCAGGCCCTCGAGCTGCTCGAGCTGCTCGACAAGTACGACGTGAAGGCGACCGTCGCTGGCGGCGGCCACAGCGCGCAGGCGGACGCCATGCGCCACGGCATCGCCCGCGCTCTGACGACGGAAGATCCGGAACGCCGCCGACCGCTGAAACGCGCAGGGTTTTTGACCCGCGACGACCGCAAGGTCGAGCGCAAGAAGTACGGCCAGGCCGGCGCACGCAAGCGCTTCCAGTACTCGAAGCGTTAGTCTTCGGGGGCTTTGCCCCCGCTCCTCCGAATCCATTCGGTGGAGCCTCACCCCCAAATTTGGGGCCCCAGCCCCAAATTATCTATGCACCTGGCCTGGTACGCGCGCGGCCAGTCATCCGGGGAGTCGGCATAATCGAATCGCCGCGAAGTAGGCAGCATGGGGAAAGAGAAACTTGAGGGCTCGTTGGTGCTTGCTTGAAACGTGAGCCCATCATGACAAGCTGAGAGTTTCCCGAGATGCCCCAGTTCAAGCTGCGCAGTGAATTCGAGCCGAAGGGCGATCAGCCGGCGGCCATCGAATCGCTACTGAGCTCGTTCGAGGCGGGCATCAAACAGCAGACGCTGCTCGGTATCACCGGCAGCGGCAAGACGTTCACGATCGCGAACGTCATCCAGAAGCTGCAAAAGCCGACGCTGATCATCGCGCCGAACAAGACGCTCGCCGCCCAGCTGTACGCGGAGATGCGCGATTTGTTCCCGGAGAACGCGGTCGCGTTCTTCGTCAGCTACTACGACTATTACCAGCCCGAAGCGTACATCCCGACGACGGACACCTTCATCGAGAAGGACGCGATCATCAACGACACGATCGACCGCATGCGCCACTCGGCGACTCATGCGCTGCTGTCGCGCTCGGACGTGATCATCGTGGCGAGCGTGAGCTGCATCTACGGTATCGGCTCGGCCGAGACCTACTCCGGCCTCTTGATCGAGATCGTCAAGGGCGAGGAAATGCGCCGTGACGAGCTCTTGCGCCGCCTCGTCGACATTCAATACGAGAGGAACGACATCGACTTTCATCGCGGCACGTTTCGCGTGCGCGGTGACGTGGTCGAGATCTTCCCCGCTTACGAGGAGGCCTTGGCGATCCGGGTCGAGTTCTTCGGCGACGAGATCGACGGCATCAGCGAGGTCGACCCATTGCGCGGCAAAGTCCTCGGCGCGCTCGACAAGTACTCGCTCTTCCCGAGCTCTCACTATGTCACGCCGCGCCAACAGCTCGCGCGCGCCATCGAAGGCATCCGCGAAGAGTTGCGCGATCGGCTCGACTATTTCGACAAAGCTGGGCGCTTCTTGGAGAAGCAGCGGGTCGGCCAGCGCACCTCGTACGATCTCGAAATGATGGAGCAGATGGGCTTCGTCCAGGGGATCGAGAACTACTCGCGGCATTTGTCGAACCGCAAAGCCGGCGACCCCGCGCCCACGCTAATCGACTATTTCCCGCAGGATTTCCTGCTCGTGATCGATGAATCGCACCAAACGGTGCCGCAGATCGGCGCGATGTACCGCGGCGACCGCTCGCGCAAAGAGACGCTGGTCGAGTACGGCTTCCGCCTACCGAGCGCGCTCGACAACCGCCCGCTGAAGTTCGAAGAATTCGAGAAGCACATGCGCCAAACGATCTTCGTTTCGGCGACACCCGGTGACTTCGAGCTCGAGCGTTCGCAGGGCGTCGTCGTCGAACAGGTCATTCGCCCGACGGGCCTGATCGATCCGGAGATCATCGTGCGACCGGTCGCAGGCCAAGTGGACGACCTGCTGGGCGAGATCCGGATTCGCGTCGGGCTCGGCGAGCGCGTGCTCGTGACCACGCTGACCAAGCGCATGGCGGAGGACTTGACCGAGTACTACGCCGAGCTCGGGGTCCGCGTGCGCTACCTGCACTCCGACATCGACACGATGGAGCGCATTGAAATCCTTCGTGATTTGCGCGCAGGCGAGTTCGATGTCTTGGTCGGCATCAATCTACTGCGTGAGGGCTTGGATCTGCCCGAGGTGAGCTTGGTCGCGATCCTCGACGCCGACAAAGAGGGCTTCTTGCGCAGCTCGCGCTCGTTGATTCAGACCATCGGCCGCGCCGCGCGCAACTCGCGAGGCCAAGTGATGATGTACGCAGACCGCGAGACCGACGCGATGAAGTTCGCGATCAGCGAGACGTATCGACGACGCGCCATTCAAGTCGCGTACAACACCGAGCACGGCATCACCCCCGCCACGATCAAGCGCGCCATTTTCGACATGAACCCAGCGAGTGGGCAGACCGACTACTACGCGGTGCCCAAGAGCGGCGCGCGTGAAAAGCCGGGCGGAGGCAGAGCCGAGCCGAGCGAGTATGAAGTGCTCGAGCGCATCGAAGCCGTGCGCCAGGAGATGTTCGCCGCGGCCGAGTCCCTGCAATTCGAAACTGCCGCGCGCTTGCGTGACGAGCTCAAGCGGCTCCAGGGTCTCGCGGGCGACGCAATTCCCGCCTCGACGCGCGGTACGTCGCCACGCTCGGATCGGCCGTCTGCCCGCCCGAAAACGCGCTCCTCGCCGCCACGCAAGCGCCGCTAGGTCGACGCAACGGCGCGGCAACACGTCGCAGCTCGTGCCGGCCGCCCCCTGTCGCCGCGGCCGGACGCCAACTCAGAAAGCGGGTTCGGAGTTCTCGGGCAGCACCCCGAACGCGATGTTGATCGCAGCACCGAACGACTCGAACGCGACGTGACCGACCTCCGCATAGAAGCGATGGCTATCGTCGTAGGGAGGCGCGCCCGTGCTGATATTGACCGGCGAACCGGGGAACTTCTGGCGCTCCATCGAGAACAGATCGTCGCCGTATTGTTGGTCTTGCTTGCCCACGAAGCCGTAGTAGCGGTCGAGCGGCGTCGCGGAGGGCGAGTCGAGCCAGCTCGCGATCTGCGCGTCGGGGCAGTGCACGTCGTAGGGCAGCCGCGTAGCGTTGAAATCGCCCGTCGCTCGCCCGCTGCCACAGGTGTTGTCACGTGGACCTGCCTGCGACACCGCGCGGTACACTCGCAGCTCATGCGCGAACACCGCGGCGCTGGTGGCTCCGTGGGACTGCCCCGTGAACGCGACGTCAGACCAGCGCACCGTCCCGTCTCGATTCAGAAAATAGCCCCAATCTTCGCTCGGGTACTGCTGGGCCAGGAGCGCGAGGCCTGCCGTCAATTGCCCGATGATGCTGTTCTCG
>DATHOI010000451.1:0-3973 GCA_035485095.1 Polyangiaceae bacterium
TCCGCGACTCGAAGCGTCCGGGGGTCAGAGATCGTTGCCGAGCTCGGGATAGAGCGGGAAGCGGGCGAGCAGGCTGGCGATGCGGCTGCGCCCTGCCTCGGCGGCACTCGGTTCGACGCTGAACTTGGCTTGGCTGGGCGCGCCTTGCGCAGTGAGGGTGGGCTTGGTGGCGGCGAGCACGAGCTTGGCAATGCTGGCAATTTCCCGCATTTCCTCGCGCCCCATGCCGCGCGTCGTTGCCGCAGGCGTGCCGATACGTAAGCCGCTCGTGTACCACGGACCATTGGGATCGTCGGGTAGCGAGTTGCGATTGAGCGTCATGTTGCATTCGCGGAGCGCGGCTTCGCCTTGCCTGCCCGTCAACCCGAAGCTCTTCGCGACGTCGACGAGCAAGAGATGGTTGTCGGAGCCGCCGGTGAGCACGCGCATGCCTTCGCTCTGGCAAGCCTCGGCCAGCGTCGCCGAATTTTCGACGATGCGCTTCGCGTACAGCTCGAAGCTCGGTGACAGCGCTTCGCGGAACGCGACGGCTTTGGCCGCCATGACGTGCGGCAAGGGTCCGCCGATGATCGCCGGGCAGCCCTTGTCCACGAACTCCGCGAATTCCTTCTTGCACAGCACCATGCCACCGCGCGGGCCGCGTAGGGTCTTATGCGTCGTGGTGGTGACGACGTGTGCGTGCGCGACCGGGTCGAAGTCACCGGTGAACACTTTGCCCGCGACCAAGCCGGCGAAGTGGGCCATGTCGACCATGAACACCGCGCCGACCTCGTCGGCCATCTCGCGCATCTTCGCGAAGTTGAGCTTCCGCGGGTACGCGCTGTAGCCGGCGAGCAAAATCAACGGCCGGACCTCGCGCACCTGATTGCGGAGCGCGTCGAGATCGATGAGCTCCGTTTTCGGATCGACCTTGTACGAGTAGGCGTCGAACAAACGCGCCGACAGATTGAAGCGATAACCGTGCGTCAGATGGCCGCCCGAGTAGTAGTCGAGCGCGAGCAGGCGTTGCTCCGCGAGCCGTGCGCGCAGCTCGTTCCAAACGTTGCGCTCCAGCGTTTGCGGCCCAGTAACGCCCTTTTCCGTCAGAAACGCAGCCTCCACCTTGGCTGCCAAGATTGCGGCGAACGCGACCAAGTTGGCATCTGCGCCGGAGTGCGGCTGCACGTAAGCGTGCTCGGCGCCAAACAGTTGGCAAGCCAGCGAGGCGGCTTCCTGTTCGACGGTGTCCACGTTGTCGCAGCCCGCATAGAAGCGGTGCCCGGCGTAGCCTTCGGCGTACTTGTCCGTAAACAAATTGCCCTGCGCCAATTGCACGGCGAGCGAGCTGTAGTTTTCGCTCGCGATCAGCTTCAGGCTCGCGCGCTGGTCGCGCAGCTCTTGGACGATCGCCTGCGCCACCCCGGGTGACTGCTGCTCGATCGCGTCGAGGCTGGCCAAGAACGCGACAGTGCGCGGGTCCAAAGCGCTCCCGGCTCGTTGAAGATAGCGACTCAGACGTGGAGTTTTCGAATGCTCGGTCATGGCGGCGCGCGGACGTTCTCACTCTGCGCGCGCCGGTGCAAGCATGCGAGATCCCCCCGCGCCCTGCCCGCCGTTTTGGGCTGGTTCGGCGGGGGAGGGATTCGCGAGCGG
This sequence comes from Polyangiaceae bacterium, assembly GCA_035485095.1. Taxonomy (GTDB): domain Bacteria; phylum Myxococcota_A; class Polyangia; order Polyangiales; family Polyangiaceae; genus PMG-095. Next base: position 1,633 of record DATHOI010000451.1, read on the forward strand.
CGTTTTCGCTACGGCGAGACGAAAGTGGTGACGCTCTGTGCGGGCAGGGTCGCCGAGCAGGTGCCGCTCACGACCGAGATTGCAGGCTGCACGGCGAGATTGCTCGAAGGCGAGGTCAACCAAGGAGTCAATTGACTCGCGGTCGCCGCCTTCAGACCGATCGCGACGTTCACATCCGCACTGTTCTCGTTGATTGCTACGATGACCAATTGGCCGGAGGGGCCTTGGAATGCGGTCATGTCGACGCCGTTCGGGATCGCGCCGCTCACGCTCACGCGGACGAAGCCGGGTCGAATGAAGCGTGAAAAGTTACCGAACGCGAAGGCGAGCTTCGGGGGCGGATTGTCCCCGCCAATCAGCCCCTGCGTCTCGCCGAAATTGTCGAACCACCACCAGTGAAACGCGTTGACGCTGGCGGTCGTGAGATTGTCGAAAATGCGCTTTGCACCCCAGATGCCCATCGTCATCGTGGCATCCCACGGTTGGTTGACCGGGCTCACTTCCGTTTCCCAGAGGCGCTTGCCGGGAGGCACGACGGTGGCCTGCGCTCCGTAAGTATAGTCGTGCGCAGCTAGGATGTCGGTTTGGGCGAGCGAAGTCGGGTCGCTCTCGATCGCGCTGAAATACGGCGCAGCGCAGCCCCAGCACTCGGACTCCGCGGCGATCAGCTTGACTGGTGGATTGAGCGCATGAAGCTTTGGCCCGAGCACCTTCGTGAAATCCACCATCTGGCTCGGTGAGTAGAGGCACATGTTCCAGCGCCCTTGCGAGTCGAAGTCGGGCTCGTTTTGCGCGGATACCGCGTAGATGTTGATGCCTGCGCTCTTCGCTCCGCCGACGAACGTCGTCGCCAGCACGTTCGCCCAATCGTCGTACGAGGCGACGTTCAAGCTACCGCTGTCCACGTTGTCCGTCGTTTTGAACGACGCGCTTGGAGACCAAGGCGCACCCCAAACCAAAATCGCAGGGTTGACGGCGAGCGCCATGCTGACGCTCGGCCAAGTGAATGACGCCGTGGTGCCGTCCGGCAGCATGCCGACGCGAATCAAAGTCAGGCCGATGCCCGGATAGGTGCCTCCTGCAAACGAAACGGCGTTGTCGGTCGAAAACAGGAACTGAGCGGATTGGGCCGTGGCGACGAAGGGCACGTCATAAGCGATCGCTCCACCAAAGCCGTCGATCGTCTGCAATTTGGTGCTGACGTCGACGCACGGTCCGGATCCGGTCGGGCATGTTCCGCTGGAAACCGCGCCAACCGTGACGTTGGCAGTGCCTCCCGTGCTGCCCGTTACCGCGCTGACGGTGAATGGGCCGCCGCTGCTACTGCCCGCCGAGAACAGACCGCTCGAGCTCACCGTACCGCCACCGCTGACTGTCCAGGTGAAGCTCGGTTGGGGATTGATGGGGTTACCGAATTGGTCGCGCGCTGTCGCGGCGAATTGCTGTGAGCTGCCGGCTTGGACCTGTGCGCTCGCCGGGGTGACGCTGACGGCCGAAAGACTTGGAGCCACGGTCACCGAGACGCTACTCGTCACGCTCGCTCCGCTCGCGTCGGTTATGGTGGCAGCTAGCACGTAGCTGCCCGCTTGTGTGAACGTCGCCATCGTATTTTTGGCTGCGTTGCTGGCGTTGGCGGAGAACGAAACCGCGCCGGGCGGCGTGCCCGTGGTCGCCCAAGTGTAGGTCAAGCTCGTTTCACCACCGTCGTCTGCGCCGAGCACGCTGAGCGCGGCGCTGCTCCCCGTAACCGGATTGGGATTGGCGGCAGCCGCAGTTTGAACCGTGGGTGGAGCGTTCCCTGTGCCACCGCTCGCGCCCGTGCTCGACAAGATTTCGATGCCGCTCGACTTGGCGTTCTCGATCACGTTCACGTACTGGATCGTAATTTGGCCCGAGCTCGAGGCGGTGCTGCTGAAGTCACGCACGAGCGCGTGGTTTGCGCCGGCTGTCGCGAAGATGTCCAGATTGGTCAGCACCTGCGTGCCGTTGACCAGCACGTTGAATTCGCGCGAGCCAGCCGACGTGAAATAGACCTCGGCGAAATGCAGGCGCACGGTGTAGCTACTGCCCGGCGTCAGATTGCCGAAGGTGTACGAGTGGTTGCCGAAACGCTCGGTCTGGTACACCGCGGCGGGGGCCGCGTTGGTCACGCCCGCGGTGGAGACTGCGTTGCTCGTCGCGTAGGTGCTGCCGCCGGTTGAAAATTGATCGGCTGCAAAGGGACTGACCGCTCCGCCACCGCAATTGATTTGATAGGCCGCAGCGCCACTGCTCGGTGGAGGGCTGGGAGCGATGGGCGCTGCCGTGACGGTGAGGCTTGCCGTACCCGTAGCATTGCCAC
>DATHOI010000452.1:0-6211 GCA_035485095.1 Polyangiaceae bacterium
GGAAGCTCGCGCCCATGACCTGCGTCTTATAGCCGTGCTTCTTGTAGTGGTTGTAGATGCGGACCACGCTGCTCACACCCGGGTCCTCGTCACGCGGGATGTCAGCTACGCCCTTGGCCTTCTTGTACCAGTCGTAGATGCGCCCGACGAACGGCGAGATCAGCGTCACCTTCGCTTCGGCGCAGGCGACGGCTTGGGCGAAGCTGAAGAGCAGCGTCATGTTGCAGTGAATGTTCTCTTTTTCGAGCTGTTCTGCGGCGCGAATGCCCTCCCAGGTGGTCCCGAGCTTGATCAGCACGCGGTTCCTGTCGACGCCCGCCGCCTCGTACAGCTTGATCAGCGTACGGGCCTTGTCGATGCTGCCCTCGGTGTCGAAGCTGAAGCTTGCGTCCACCTCGGTCGACACGCGACCAGGAATCAGCTTCAAGATTTCGCAGCCGAAGTTGACGAACAACTTGTCCATGAAGGCCATGGTCTGTGCGTTCTGATCGCCCGGCTGCTTCGTCGAGTAGCTCATCGCCTCGTCGACCAAGTGCTTGTACTGCGGCTGCTGTGCGGCCTTGAACAAGAGCGAAGGGTTGGTCGTCGAGTCCTGCGGCTTGAGCTTGCCGATCGCCTCGATGTCACCGGTGTCAGAGACGACGGTCGTGTACTTCTTCAGCGAATCGAGCAGAGACATCGGCATTCCTCCAGAGTGATGATTGAGAGGAGCCTGCTCCCCGTGCTGTGCCAGTGCAACCGGGTCGAAGGCGGCTCGCAGCGTTGGTCGGCAGGCCTGTTCCGAGCCGCTGCGGTGGCCGGATGAGCACTGTGCAAGTGATTCCCTAGGCCGTTCGCGCAGTTGCCATGTACCCCAACATATTGGGTTGACGAGGCCCCCTTGACCCCAATATACAGTGGGCTGTGTTGGTGCCTGAGCATTCGCACAGGCTGAAAATGGGAACCCGGTTCGAATCCGGGGCTGCCCCGCAGCGGTACACGAGAACGACCTCCACGGTGCGCACTGGCTTAGCGCTCGCCCCCTCTGGGGCGGCGCGGCTGGGAAGCAATGGACAGTAGGAAGCCGGCCTAGCCGGAGCGCTCGCAAGCCCGAAGACCTGCCAACACCCAGCGCCGGGAGTCATCCGACGTTGGTTCGACCTCGAAGCCTCGTGGGAGGTGGTTGGGTCTGAGAGTCGCGCGGCGTGGCGCGGCCGCGCTGTGCCGTCAGTTGCTCGTAACCGATTCTGGAGCGGGTCGATCCCGCTCCCCGAAAGCGGAGAAAAATCATGTTGAGCTCATCGATCGTCCCCGCGCACGGCGTGTCGCCGTTCGCTTCCCAATCAGACAACGACTCGGCGGCGTACCCGCAAAGCACGATGCGCGTCCGCAAGCGCAACGGCGGCAGCGAGCCAGTGAACGTCAACAAGATCGTGCGCGCCGTCAATCGCTGCTGCGTGGGTTTGCCCGACGTGGACGCGCTCCGGGTGGCGACGAAAACGATCAGCGGCTTGTACGACGGCGCATCGACGCGCGAGCTCGACCAGCTCTCCATTCAGACTGCGGCCGGTTTGATCGTCGAGGAGCCGCAATATGCCAAGCTCGCCGCGCGCTTGCTCTCCGGGTACATCGAGAAAGAAGTTCGAGGTCAGGAGATCCACGCCTTTTCGCAGTCGATCGCGCAGGCGCACGAGCTCGGTTTGGTCAACGAGCGCTTGGCTGCATTTTCCAGTCAAAATGCCCGAAAATTGAATGATTCGATCGTGAGTGAGCGGGACCGCGAGTTCGAATATTTCGGTCTGCGCACCCTGTACGACCGCTATCTGCTGAAGCACCCGAAGACGCGGCTGGTGATCGAGACGCCGCAACAGTTCTTCTTGCGCATCGCCAGCGCGCTGTCGGAAAACGTGAGCGACGCGCTCGAGCTGTATCGGCTGTTTTCGTCGCTCGAGTACTTGCCGAGCTCGCCCACGCTGTTCAACTCGGGGATGCGTCACGAGCAGCTCTCGAGCTGCTTCCTGCTCGACTCGCCCGACGACCATTTGGAGAAGATCTACAAGAGCTACACGGACATCGCGCTGCTTTCGAAGTTCTCGGGTGGCATTGGGCTCGCGTATCACCGCGTGCGTTCGCGTGGCTCGCTGATCGAGAGCACGAATGGCCAATCGAACGGCATCGTGCCCTGGCTGAAGACGCTCGACGCCTCGGTTTCGGCGGTGAATCAGGGTGGCAAGCGCAAGGGCGCGTGCGCGGTGTATCTCGAGTCGTGGCACGCCGATATCGAGGCTTTTCTCGAGCTGCGTGACAACACGGGGGACGAGTCGAGCCGCACGCACAACTTGAATCTCGCCAATTGGGTGAGCGATTTGTTCATGAAGCGTGTCGAAGCGGACGCGGATTTCAGCTTATTCGACCCCAAAGTGGTGCCCCATTTGCCGGACCTGTACGGCGCGGACTTCGAGCGCGCTTATGAGGAGGCGGAACGTCGAGGGCTGGCCGTAAAGACCGTCAAGGCACGCGATCTGTACGCGCGCATGATGCGCACGCTCGCTCAGACCGGCAACGGCTGGATGACGTTCAAAGACAAGTCGAACCGCGCTTGCAATCAGACGGCGCTACCTGGGCGAGCCGTGCACCTATCCAACTTGTGCACGGAGATCCTGGAGGTCACTTCCGCCGGTGAAACGGCGGTCTGCAATCTCGGCTCGATCAACCTCGGTCGCCACATGCGCGTCGAGGCGGACGGTTCGATCGCGTTCGATTTCGAGAAGCTCGCGCGCACCGTGCGCACGGCGGTCCCCCAACTGGACCGCGTCATCGATTTGAATTTCTATCCGATTGAAGAAGCGCGCGCCTCCAATTTGCGCTGGCGACCGGTGGGCCTCGGGCTGATGGGGCTGCAGGACGTATTCTTCCAAATGAAGCTGCCCTTCGATGCGCCCGCCGCGCGCGAGCTTTCGCGCAGAATCTCCGAGGAAATCTACTTTCACGCGCTGTCCGCGTCGGTCGAGCTCGCCATGGCCAGGGGCGCGCATAGCGCGTTCCCGGAGACACGCGCGGCTCGTGGCGAGCTGCAGTTCGATGCTTGGGATGGTCCCGCGCCGAACAGTGAACGGTGGCGCGAGCTACGCGAGAAAGTGCGCGCGCACGGCCTACGGAACTCGCTGCTGGTCGCGATTGCGCCGACCGCCACGATCGCGTCCATCGCAGGGTGCTACGAGTGCATCGAACCGCAAGTGTCGAACCTGTTCAAGCGCGAGACGTTGTCGGGCGATTTTTTGCAACTGAATCGCTACCTGATCAATGAGCTGAAAGAGCGCGGCTTGTGGAACGACAACGTGCGCTCGCGGCTGAAGATGGCAGAAGGCTCGGTGCAAGGCTTGGATGAGCTGCCGGACGAAGTGCGTGCCGTGTACCGCACGGCCTGGGAGGTGCCGATGCGCTCGCTGATCGACATGGCCGCGGAGCGCGGCGCGTTCATCGACCAGAGTCAGTCCTTGAATCTGTTCATCGAGAATCCGAACATTGGTCAGCTCTCGAGCATGTACTTCTACGCCTGGAAAAAGGGCCTCAAAACTACGTATTATCTGCGCTCTCGGCCCGCCACGCGCATCGCCAAGGCGACGGTCGACATGTCGCATCCCGAGCGCCATGCCGAGCCTACTGACGGTGACCCGCACGCGGTACGCGGTTACACACCAACGCCACCCGCCGTCGGGGCTGCGCCGGAAGCGGCGCAAAATTCGACGGACTCTGCGGCCGTCGCCTGCTCGCTCGAGAATCCGGAAAGCTGCGAGGCGTGCCAGTGAGCCGCGCGTCGAGGCCCGCTCATCTGCTCGACCCGGGGTTGTGTCTTACCCTGCGCCCAATGGCGTACCCCGCGTTCTTCGAGATGTACCGTGCGGCGATCAAGAACACCTGGACGGTGGAAGAGGTCGACTTTTCCACCGACGTGGCCGACCTGACGCAGCGCATGGGCGAGCCGGAGCGTCACCTGGTGCATCGGCTGGTCGCGTTCTTCGCCACAGGTGACTCGATCGTCGCCAACAACTTGGTGCTCAACTTGTACAAGCACCTCAACGCTCCAGAAGCGCGCATGTACCTGTCACGGCAACTGTACGAGGAGGCGCTGCACGTGCAGTTCTATCTCACACTGCTCGATACCTACGTTCCTGATCCGGAAGACCGCGCGCGCGCCTTCGACGCGGTCGAGAGCATCCCTTCGATTCGCAAAAAGGCCGATTTTTGTCTCAAGTATCTAGATTCTACCGAGGCTATCGGGAAACTGGAGACACGCGCCGATAGGCGCCGTTTCTTGCTCAATCTGATCTGTTTCGCGGCGTGCATCGAGGGCCTGTTCTTCTTCGGCGCGTTTGCCTACGTGTACTTCTTGCGCTCACGCGGGCTGCTTCATGGGCTCGCTGCCGGCACGAATTGGGTGTTCCGCGACGAAAGCGCGCACATGGCCTTTGCGTTCGAGGTCGTACGCACGGTGCGGAGTGAAGAGCCGGAGTTGGTCGATGACCAGTTCCGCGGCGAGGTTCACGCCATGCTCGATGAAGCGATCGCCTGTGAAGTACAGTTCGCCGAGGATCTGCTGGGCGGCGGAATCGCCGGGCTATCGGTAGCCGAAGTGAAGCGCTACCTCGAGTATTGCGCCGACCAACGGCTCGTCACGCTCGGCTTCGAAAAGCGCTACGGCACCAAGAATCCGTTCTCGTTCATGGCCCTGCAGGACGTGCAGGAGGTGACGAACTTCTTCGAACGCCGCGTTTCGGCGTACCAAGTCGGCGTCACTGGCGACGTGCAGTTCGACGTCGCGTTCTGAAAGCGAATCGGCGCGGGAGAGTCTTGCTTTGCTGCGAGCTCGACGGCGAGCTCAACGCATTGTGTCGCTGCTTTGCGGCTGCGACCGGCACATCATCACGCACGAGTCTTCGCAACTGCCGGCGTCCGCTTCGACCTTACACTCGCGCGCGCACGCCCCCCGACAGTCGAAGGGTAGCCCCTGCGCTCCCGGGACCGGCGCCCGCTCGATCCCGCCTTTCGCGCAACGAAAACCGACGCTTACCCCACTGCTATCGCACGAAAATTTCAAGCGATGACCGGCGGCTCCCTCGTTTGGCCCGAAATCCCAGGAGCCACCTTTTAGTACGCCCAACCGTCCCGTCGCTTCGATTGCGGGATCGGTGGCAGGTTCTGTCTTCGGCGTGCTCCAGCCGTCCCATACCCACTCATACACATTACCAGCCAAGTCCGAGACGCCGAACGGGGAATCGCCTATAGGACGAGAACCCACTGGTTGCGTGCCGGCGTGTGCTCCGGTTTGCACGCAGCCGGAGCGCACGGCACGATCGCAAGTCGGCGGTTCATTGCCCCACGGAAAGCGTCGCCCATCGGTGCCACGCGCAGCAAACTCCCATTCTGCTTCGGTCGGCAAGCGCTTGCCGACGAACGAGCAATAGGCCGCGGCTTGGCGGATATCGACGCAGTTGACGGGATGCGTCGGCCGATCCTCCAGCGTCGCGTTGCACATGCTCGAATACTTCACGTACATTGCGATCGTGACCGCGGCCCCATGCACGCCTGAAGGCGTGCATACGTCCTTGCTGACGCAGCGTTGGTAGTCGGCAACGGTTGTCTCGTCGCGGTCGATGAAGAAGCCTCGCGTGAGCGTCACCGTTCGCTCGGCGACGGCGTCTCCGCCCATCGTGAAAGTGCCGGCCGGGACGTACACCATGCCTGGCGGCGTCGGCGACGGCGCGACCGAACTCGGTGGCGCCAGCTGTTCTCGACGAGAAGAAGCCGCGCTCGACTCGGCGCTCGCCGGAGCCGCGTTTCCACTCGCCGCGGTCATGGCTGTACTGACCGCTGGCGAAGGTGAACCCTCCGCCGCCGAAACCGTTCTGAAGTGCCTCTCGAGCCGTTCGACGGCGACGCAAAATACGAGGATTGCCGGCAGCAATAGCGCGATCCAATAACGATGCGGCGTGCCTGACCTCGAGCGTGGAGGAGCCAACGGCACGGGGCGTGATGGTAGGCGTGAGCTTGGCGGTGGCGTGAGCTCGGTTTTGGGCAGCGCGGGATTGGCCCCTCTTCCGAGCGCGGACCACAGCTCTCGTAGGTTCGGAAAGCGCGCCGCGGGCTCGACGGCCAGCGCACGAGCCAGCGCGTCTTCGACGAATTGCGGGACCTCGGCGCCCAACGCGCGCGGCGTAGGCCTCGCCGCAGG
>DATHOI010000453.1:0-5483 GCA_035485095.1 Polyangiaceae bacterium
TTCTCGAAAGCGTTCTCGAAATTGGCGAGTGTCTGCGCGTCCAAGTGATCGAGAAACTCGTCTCGCCTGCGCAGGAAGACATCTGCTGGCAAGCCGTGCTCGAAACGCGGGACCCCAATGTGCCTTGCGATGCGGTTCACGATCGGGTCGGTCCCTACTAGATCTGCGGGGGTTAGCGAGGCGCTGAAGGCCGCGTTATACAGCTTGAGGTAGTCGTTGACGGTGAAGAGGTCCTCGATGTCGCCGAGCTTTGCGCCAATCAGGCTACCTATCGTCAAGATCCTCTTGGTGGCGAGATACCCGTCTGCGGCGAGTCGGCTCAGTCGCTGATTTCCTTCCTTCCGCGAATCGATCAACACGGTCATGTCGAGGTGGTTGCCGAGGAGCGCGACGAAGGTCGGAATCAGGTCCGCTCCGCCAACCGGCACGATCGACCATCTCGAATCAAGATGACTGCGGCCCTTCGACTTGAGGAAGTCGGAGAGCACCACCAGGTACGTAAAATCGGACGTCCCCTCGACTACCAGATTTGTTTGAGTGATCAGCAGATGCTGTACGAGATCGTAGCCAAGGGCGTTTTGGAGCGGAAATAGCGTATCAGGATCCGTTGAAAGGATGTCGCTCGACACGACAGATCCGACCTCGCGTCCGCGATCTTCGACCATTCGGACACGCTCAAGTTTTTGCGGCTCGACCATGAAGGGTGAATGTGTCGAGTAGATCACCTGACAGGACTTCGCGAGGCGCTCTTCGATGAAGCGCAAAAAATCCCGCTGCGCACGCGCGTGCAGACCGAGTGCGGGTTCATCGAGCAGAATGATGACCGGTGGCTCCTTGTGTTCGTACTCGGCGAACGCGGCGAGGAAGGAGAAGAACCATCGGAAACCGGTTGAATGCTCATCGAACGGCAGCGAAAGTCCATGTCTGTCGTCCCAAACGCGGATCTTCAATTCGTGGACGACTGCCTGCTGGCCTCCAGCTACGGCTTCTACCCGTTGGGTGATATCCGGGCTAACTCTTAACTTGTCGTTCTGCGTCCAGTACTGCAGCACGTCCTGCGTTAGCGAGTTAGCGACGTTCTCTAGCTCTCGCTTCCTGCGCTCGTAGTCCGGGTTGAGCAGATAATCTTGCTCTGCGCCTCCGAGACGCAGCAAGGCGCGTGCAGTTAGCTCACCTTCCTTGAGATCCGCCTCGGCGGCCGTCAACAGTCGCCGAATATCAGCCGAGTAGACCAGATTCGCATATTCATCGAAGTAGAGGAATTTGGGGATCCTCGCGGTGAGCGTGGCCATGAAGACGTCGGAGAAAGACTTGCCTCCTAGCGCTTCGGACACAGCTGCTTCGAGTTGCTGACCCGCCTTCGTCTCAAGTGGCTTGCCTTCACCCGAGGCCTTCAGATTGGCGGCGATCGTTGTGAGCTCGGCAAACGTTGTGACGGCGTCGACCTCAGCACGGATCAACTCGGCTGAGGCGATCGATTGGGCGACGTGTAGTGCGGCGGCTCTCTCATTGAATGGAGTGGCCGCGAACCGCAATTTCCCGTCGTATGACCGGCTGATCTTAAGCTCGTTCGATGAAAAGCACGCGGGTCCAAATTTGGCCTCCAGCTCCGCGCAATCCTTCGGCTCAAGCGAAAATGCACCATCCACTGGGCTGAACGCCGGGAGATCTTTGCCCTCTAGCCGGTGTCGCTTCTCGAGCCAAGCCGGATACTGAGCAGGCACGCTCAAGACGGCGGTCGCACGCGTCGGGTTGAGACGGTTGAGCGCGTGCAGGAATGAAGTCTTTCCAGATTCGTTCTTGCCGACCAAGCAGGTGACGCCTGGATCGACGTCCACTGGCGTTGAGTCGACGATGTTACGGAACATCCGCACATGAGCTTTGACGAGTTTCATTGTCCGCCTTCGCAGTGAATTTTGACGAGGCTCGAACGCTCGCCGACTTCGCGCGCACGGTCAACACCTAGGCCGGATGGCGCGTCATGAAGTCACGAGGCGAAGACAGAAACGAAAACACGCTCTCGCAGGCGCGGCGTAGTACTTTTGTCGGCGCTTCGCCCGGGGTGTCAATCCATCTTCGATGGCCGCAGTGAATCGGGTTCCTGGCCAATCAGGGCTGCATATTCTTGGTCCCAACGGTCCACTCGCTCCTCCATGGCTGAGCAGGCTGTTTCCGTTGCCTGAAGCGGTTTAACTGCCTCGTCGGGTTGGACGCTATCCCGCAGAACCCGCATCACCTTGAGGTGCGCTTTGGCCAGGGCCACCGTGGTTCTGGCCAAAGCCGCCAGTTCCGCGTCCACTAGGCCGACGGTGAGCCTGCGCTCCTCACTGCTGGCAAGTCGGCCAAATCGTTCTAGCTCGGCGTGAACCATTCTGCCCCGATGTTGAGCATGGCTTTCTGCAAGAATGAGCTCGGCGTAGATCTCGATGTTGGAAGGGTCCAGAGTGGCAAGCGGTCGCGCCAGCTCGGCGCTCAGGCTGGGCATCAAGGGACTGCTACCGAGCGTCTTTAACTCCCTCGTGCGATCTCGCGACCATTCGATGCCCGCGAGAGCCTCCTCGCTCCATGCGCTCTCGATCGCGCATGCCTTCCACAGCGCTGCGCGTTTCTGCTTGAGTGTCCGACTTTCCGCGAAAGCGTCCTTCGCAATATGGACGAGCACGCCCGACATCACAGCGGACACGAAGGCGATGACAAGCTTCCACCACTCAAGAGACATGGAGTGCAATGGGAGCACGAATCCCGCGGGCGACAAATCCCCATCATTTGCGCCCGCTCAGTCAACAAAAACACGCGTTTGCAGCTCCAGACGCGTAAATTCAGCCCGATCAAAAATCGACGCGTAAATCAGACGCGTATCCGCGCAGTTACGCGTCCCGTGCGAAATACGCGTTGATCGTTCAGACCAGACGCGTATCTTCCGGTTACGCGTCTCTGAGGTAAACATGCCCATCACCGAAAACAGTACATTCAACTACCGCTTCAACATGGTTGGAACGGAAGAGTGGCGCGCCAAGCTGCAGGCCTTGGCGGCAGAAGCGGGCGTGAAGGAATCGGCGATCGTTCGCGACTTGGTTGAGCAGGCCTACGCGGAGCGCTTCGGGAAGAAGAAGCCCGGAGCTCCCGTGCCCAAGTACAACTCGGCGGAAGCGCGCGGGACCAAGAAGACGCGCAAGAAGTAGAAACGAAAAACCTCGGCGTCGACGGACATCGACCCGAGGCGTGGTTCAAAAACCGTGAGGAGATCGAACATGAGCAGTGTATCGAAGAGCAGAGGTGTGAGCAAAAAGACGGCGCGGGACCGGCGGATCCTGGCCAAAGCGCGGAAGCAAGACAGCGCGGAGAAGCCCGTTTCCGACGAGATCAGGCGGGCAGCCGAGCGGGGGGGCATCGATTCAACGGTCTCGCGCAATAGCTACGAAGACGCGCTCGCAGCCGAGCTGGGTCTGTCAGATCCTCGCGCGCTAGAGACTCCAATGAAACGTCACCGGATGACCGCGGGAGATCTCTTCGCTCGCTACCTTTCTCCCATCGTCACGGTGCCCGACCTGACGTGCGCGCTTACAGATCTCGCTGAGGAGGTGCGCGCGGTGAACATGTCGCTTGAGCTATACGCCAACGACGAGGGGTTCATCGATCCAGCGAACGGCGACCTGGCAGAACGGCTCGACTCACTCGCGGTAAGGCTCGAGGTGATGTCGGAGCTCCATCGGCGTGCCGTCGATCGCTTGAGCTATCGTGGCGAAGAAAGAGGTGCGCCGTGAGCCAAGTGGAGAATGTCGGCCCGCATGGCATGCTCGAACCGTTCGAGCCGAAACCGCGCGTTCTTCCTCAAGAGGTGTTGGAGCTGCTTACTTGGGTTGCCAATCGCGACATCGACACTTCGCGCGGGCAGCGCTGGGTGGCCCATTCACTCGAGACGAGGCGCCGCGCTGAAGTGGTGATCGCAATGCACTATCTCGCGCTGGATATCGAAAAGGCGGCGAGGTCATGAGCCTCGCGCAAACAGAGCTTCAGTTCGAGCGACCGCGTGTTCGCTCACCCAAGCGAAGCGTTCCACGCGAGCCCGGTGAACGCCGCCCGCTCGGCGTCGTGGCTCAAGTTCGGCGCGCATTCGCACGCGGCAATCGGCTCGCGGCTGTTGTTGGGCTGCTGCTCGGCGGCTTCGTGCCGCTCGCTGTTTACGTTGTGGCGCGTGGCGAGTCGGGCGCGTTCGCTGGACACGAGCGGGCTTGGGCGCTCATCACGGGCGGCCTCATCTACTCGGCTCGCACGGTGTTCCAATGGGGCAAGTTGGCTTTCACCAGCGCGTTCAAGAGCTTGGGCTTCGTGGTCTTGCTCGAAGGCGTGATGGTCACGAGCACGACGCATTGGCTTGCGCTTGTTGCGCTCGTGTACTTGATCGCGATCAACGGCGTGGCCACGGCGTGCACGCTGGGACTGGGAAAATAATGTCGAACTCCAAACACGCAGGCGGCCGACCTCGCAAAGGCACGCTCGAGTTTCGCGGGAAGACGTGGCACGCGCGACTGACTGTAACTGTCGAGGGTGAGAGCCTCCGCAAGTGGTTCGACCTCGGCACAACAAACAAGTCGGTCGCGCGGCGAAAACGAGATCGCCTTGTTGCCGAACTCGCCGCGAGCAACGTCGCGCCGTCGCCGGCAGTCGCGAAAGCTGCGGAAACCGTTGATGACTACGCCGACGGGTGGATCAAGGCGCGACGCGCGCGCTGCATCGTTTCCGCTGAGTATGAGGCCGGGTTCTACATTCGCGTGTGGAGTCCTGCGATCGGGAAGCGCGAGCTCGGTGCGGTGAAGGCCGCTGACATTCGCGCCGTGCTCAACGACGCGGTGGCCGGCACGATTCGCCCGAAGCAGCGCAAGTGGAGCAAGGCACTGCCAAAGCCCTACGGGCGGCAAAGCCTCTCGCACATGCGCGCGACGGTGTTCCGCTTGTTCGATGCCGCCTGGCGTGACGAGCTGATTCCAGAAAACCCGGTCGCGCGCGTGCGCGTTCCGGAGCTGGACGAGACGTCGAAGGCCCGCGCGGTGCTGACTGATGCGGAGCTCGCGCAATTGCTCGCGCATCCCGAAGTGGACGCGGAGATCAAAATGCTCGTGCTGATCTCGCGCACCGTCGGCGGCCTGCGCGCCGGGGACCTCAACGCGCTCGACTGGACCGCGTTTGCTCCCGGCTTCACCGCCTGCAGCTTCGTGCGCAGGAAGACGCGTCGGAAGAACCCGCTGCCGCAGACGCTCGAAGTGCCCGAAGGTGTCCGGGCGTTCATCACCGCTTGGTGGCAAAGCCAAGGCGAGCCGACCACCGGCCCGGTTTTCCCGGTGCGGAAGGGCAGGCGGGCAGGGGAGTTCAAGAAGCACTCCAGCATGAGCTACGCCGACCGCCTCCGGCGAGAGCTGCTCAGGGCAGGGGTGACGCGGCACGAGCTCCACACCGAGACGCCGACGACGCTACCGGTGGACTTC
>DATHOI010000454.1:0-15716 GCA_035485095.1 Polyangiaceae bacterium
GCGTGCGATGCGCTAAGCGTCGCGCGATCACGTCGATCGCGTCCTCCAACCCCTGCAGGCGCTCGGACAAAGCGTCGAAGCGCGCGCGCACGTCGGCGCGTCGTTCACTGCGCCGGGCTTCGTCGTACGCGGGCGCCGCTCGCTTAGGTATGACCTCGTTGCGTTCCGATGCGCCTATCGCGTTGCTTTCGGCGTGCGGCGCCGCAGCGCTCATGACGCTCTTGGTGCGAGGCTCGTCCGCCGTCTGCGGGCCTTGTGACGACGGGGTTTGCGCGAGCGTAGCGCCCGCTTCTGGGACCAAGTGCGAAGACACCCAACGCTTCCACAGCGCGGTGCGCCATTCAGTGTCCAAGAACGAAAGCGGCCCTCGACGCCCTACTGACATAGCCCTCAGTTCAACCGATTATCGCGTGTGACGCGAGATCGGAAATGCGAAAAGAGTGGCTCTTCAGGGTCGAACTGTCACCGTCGCGCCCAATAAGTGGGCACAAACTTCTCGGCCCCGGGTTCGGCGAGGCTGCGCGTTCGCGCGTCAGTGGATAAACAGCGCGTAGGGCAGGGCCGCGGTCACATGCTCGTGCGCGGCCAGGGGCGCAAAGCTACCGATCACTGGACGCAGTTCCACAGGCACCTCCGCGAGCAAGCGCGCGCCCGCGCTCGTGCTCAACTGCTGCCACGCGACGGCTGCATCGGCGTCGCTCGCGTCGTCTCCGACGAGCAGGCTGTCGAGCAAGCTCTCGCGTCCGCCTTCGACCGTGACTTGCGCGTCCGCGTCCAAGTGCGCTGCCTTGCGCGCTGCCGCGAGTGCTTCGGACAGCCCGCCAATTTCATCGACTAGCCCGCGCTCCAAGCCCTGGTCTCCGCTCCAGATGTGCCCCTCGGCTGACGCGCGCACCTTGTCCACTTCCATGTGTCGACCATGCGCGACGCGCGCGATGAACAGATCGTAGATACTCTGCATCTGTGTGCGCACGCGCTCGCGCGTCGCGTCGTCCCAAGCGGTGAGCGGCGAATTGAAGGCGGCGCGCTCGGCCGCGCCAGGCTCGGGGCTCGCGGCGAACGTCTCGGCGTGAATGCCAAATTGCTCCAGCGCAGGCGCGACGTTGATCTTGCCGCCGAAAACGCCAATGGAGCCGACGATGCTGGCGCGCTCGGCAAAAATCCGCTGGCCGGCGCACGCGATGTAATAGCCACCACTCGCCGCCATATTGCCCACCGAAACGATGATCGGCTTTCGCTTTCGGAGCTCCATCATCTCGTGCCAAATCAAGTCGCTCGCGAGCGGCGAACCGCCGGGCGAATCGATGCGCAGCACGACGGCCTTGACCGAGTCGTCCTTTTGCATGCGGCGGAGAGTCTTTCCGAGTGCTCGCGCCGTGATGCCGCCTTGCTGCAGCGGCCCGCCGGGCTCCATGGTGATCGAGCCTTCGGCGGGGACCACGGCGATGTGCGGCTTGTTCGAGCCTGAGCCGCTACCGGCCAGCAGATGCAGCAGATCTCCAATGTCGAGCCCGCCGCCGCTCTTCGCGCGTGGTCCGAAGCTCGCTTCACTCACCGTGACCTTGGCTGCCTTCTTGGCGGCGTCGAGGGCTTCCGTCTCGAAGCCGATCTCGTCGATTAGGCCGCGCACGCGCGCTTCACCGGAGCTCCAGGGTCCGTGTTCGAGCGCGTCGGCCAGAGCGTCGTTTTTTCGACTCTCGTTGCTCTCGGTGAGCCACGCTGCGCGAATCGCGGCCAGGGTCTCGACGAGCGACGTGCGCGCCTCTTCGCTCGGGCCCTCACGCGTCAATGGCTCCGGGCCGCTCTTGAATTTGCCGACGTGCAAGAAGTCGACATCGACCTTCAATTTGTCGAAAATGCCGTGCAAATACACCATTTGCGCGGCGATTCCGATGGTCGATACTTCCCCCGCTGGGCTCAGCCAGACCGCGCTGCAACCTCGGTCAGTGAGCAGAGCGCTCGCATTGTTGAGCTCGTGCGCATGACACACCACTGGTTTGCCCTTGGCGCGTACCTTCGACAATAGGGACGATAGCTCCTCGCTCTCGGCGAGGTCGAAGGAGGCCTCGCCGAGCCGCACGAACAAGCCGCGGATCTTGTCGTCGCTCGCGGCGCGTTCGATGCTGCGCACGAGGCCGGTGTAGCTTTGCCCGGCCGCGAGGTGAAATAGCGTTCCGGAGTCGATTGTCTCGGGCGCGCCCGCGGTCAGATCCAATTCGACGAGCCGCGGCTCGTCCCCCTTTGGGGCGCTCGCGCCGCTCTCACTCGGGTCGTAGTGACGCGGGCGCCCGCCGCAGCCAACGAACAACAAAGGCAGCAAGAGCCAGCGCGCGCACGTGCGGCCTGCACCCCGAATCGGCGAGCGTGTCATTTGGCTCCTGGCAGATCGGTCGTGTCGATGCCGGGCGGCGGGCTTGCCGGAGCCTCGGGCAGATCAGCAGGTTTTGGTGGGGCTGCGTTCGTCTCGGCGGGCGGCGCACTGGGCGCGCTGCTCCCGCTCGAGCTACCGTCGCCTTGAGCAATGCGCGCTGCCGCTCGAGCGCCGTATTCGGAGCCTGGGCCCGCTTGCTCGAGCAAGCGCCGATACAGCGCCAAAGCGCCCTTTTTATCCCCGGAATCCCACTTCTGGTCGGCGCTCGCGAGGATCGCAGGCAGGTAGCTCGGATTCTGCGCTAACACGCGGTCGTACATCTGAGCGGCGGAGGCGGGGTCGTGACGGAGCTTCGCCACGTCCCCCAAACCAGACAAGGCCTCGGTGTTGCTGGGCTGCTCGCTGAGCACGGAGTTGTAAAGTTGCTCGGCGCGCGACAGGTCTCCCTGATGCAATGCGGTCGACGCTTGCGAGAGTCGCGTTCGAAAATCTCCAGGCATGGCGGCGGCAGTTGCTGGGTGCGCCTCTTCATCCACTGGGCCGGGCGAGGTATCGAGCTTGGGCAGCTTGGCCGGATCGACGGTCGCAATCTTGGTTGGTGCGTCGACTGCGGCGTCCGTCGAGCTGCCGGCGCGCTGAAGGAAGGCGCGCAGCTCTTCGAGCAATGGGTGCGGCTTGGTTCGGCCGTCGATCTTCGCGAACTCCGCTTGTGCTTCGCTCAGACGACCCGCGCGCGCCAGAGCGTAGATCAACGCGGCGCGCGCGCGGCCCGGATCGCGCTCCGCGGACGCTGCCGTGCGCAAGCGGTCGATGACCGATGGCCAGCTCGGCGCCGGCTCACCCAGATCGAGCGCCGCCAGCACGTAGGCGTTCTCCGGCACGCTCGCGTTGGAGCTCAACGGAGCGATCCATTCGCGCGCTTTGTCGCCGTCACCGCTGAGCCGGAGGACATCGATGCGCGCCCGCAAAACTGCGGGATCTTCAGGCGAAATAGCGAACGCTCGATCGACCGCGGTGCGCGCCTTGCCGACGCGCCGCCCGAGCTCGCGATACGTTGCCTGCACGAGATCGGTCGAGCTCGGATCGAGCAGGCGCAACTTCAACCAAGAAACGTCGGCGCGCAGTGTTTCGAGACGGGCGAGGGCAGTCAGCACCGCCGGATCTTTTTCGGCGAGCACCGTGGCCTTGTCGAACGCCTCTTTGGCGCCTTCGAAATCGCCCTCGTCGAGCAGGCTTTCGCCGTCGCTGAGAAATTTCGCGACGCGCGCGTCGCTCGAGGTCTTTACTTCAGAGGCGCCCGAGAGTTGCGCGAGGTAACGCCGGCCAACCGTGGCTCCGAGCAGGCCGATCACGCCGATGATCACGACGCCCGCGATCCAGCGCGAGCGCGCGCGGCGCGCGTGGCTGTCGTCGGGCACGGAGTCGAGCTGCAGCTCGTCGTATGAAGCGAAGCTGTCACGCATCGCCGCCGCGGAGAATGGCGGAATATTGCGTGGCGAAGAAACCGGAGAGCGTGCCACCGGCACTTCGAGCGTTGAATCGAAGCTCGAGACCTGAGGCGGGCGTGGTGTGGGAGCCCGCGGGATCGTCAGCGAATCCGGGCTACTTTGGGGCACCGTTTGCGGCACGACCAGCGTTGGCGGAGCGGTTTGGTGCGGCGTACGACTCACCTCCGATGGAGCACTGACCGGCGCTGCGACTGGGGAGCCCGCGGGCAGCGTGGTGCTCGGGGTGCGCAGGAAATCAGCTGGAAGTGTTTCAGAGAGCGCGTCGAGCTGCTCGCGCGTCGCACTCAAGCCGCCTGGCGTCGTGCTGCGCGCGTCGCTTTTCGCAGGCTCGAAGTGGGCTGGCGGAGGCGGTGTCGGCTCGGGCACGAGCCGCTTGGTGATCTGAGCTGCGGCGGCTGGTGTCATCGGTGTCGGGGGCGGCACGGGGGCCGGGGCAGGGCCCTTGATCAGCGTGCCACCGACCGAGTTCGCGGGGGGCGCCACGCCGTGCAGGGTGCGTTGCGCGCGTTCGAGCTCGGCCGCGTTGCGGCTCGAGCTCACCTGAAAAAACGGCTCGAGCTCCGCGATCGAGGCCAGAGGCCGCGGTGTTTGCTTGCCGCGCGACAACAGATCGTTCGGTCCGACTTTTTTGTCGGCGATACCGCGCTGCAGTTCGCGGAGCGACGTGTACACGAGTTCACGCCCGGAGCTCGTGCGCACCACCCAGCGCTCGGGCGCGGCGCCCTTTCCCTCACCCGGAAAAATCTTGAATTGAAACCCGCAGTTCGTGCACTTGACCGTCGTGCCCCGCTCGGAGATCAGGGCATCGTCGAACTCATACTCGGTGCCGCAGCGACTACAACGAACGTCCATATCAACTGGGGTGAAGGGGCCGAAAACTTAGCATGCTCGCGCACTTGCCATTGAATTCTTTGGTGCGTGCCCCGACTCGTGCGCGCCGGGCGGGAAAGTTCGTGCTCAATCGTCGAGTTAGTGCCCGGCCGACCTCAGCGACCTCAGGGCGCGCCTTGTCTCGGGCATGTTGCTTGCTACCCTGGGGATGACCCCGTTGCGGAAAAAACAAGCTGCCCGTGTTCCGCACGCGGTGG
Organism: Polyangiaceae bacterium; assembly: GCA_035485095.1. Lineage (GTDB taxonomy): Bacteria > Myxococcota_A > Polyangia > Polyangiales > Polyangiaceae > PMG-095. The sequence continues at coordinate 4,968 of DATHOI010000454.1, forward strand.
GTCGACGACTTAGAAAAGCTTTTACGGAGGCGATGGTTCATGAAGCGACCTGTGGTCACGGCGATGTTCTTGTTTGCGCTCGCAGGGCTCGCGGGCTGCCCCATCTACGATCACGAGAGTGCGGGCTGCTTTCGGGACAGCGACTGCGCCCAGAACTATTTCTGCGACAGCGTCTCGGGAGATTGCCGCCTGCCGACAACTGGCTTCACCTGTAACAAGCCCAGCGATTGCGACGAAACGTCGACCTGCACGGCGAGCGGGCAATGCATGTCCGGTGACTGTAGTTTCTACAACCACGCTTGTGTTGCGGGGTTTCGCTGTGATTCAAGCAGCGGAATCTGGCAATGCGTCGCGAACGGCAGTGGTGAGGCGGGCGCACCCGGCACGGGCGGCGCAGCGGGCGAGGGCGGCTCGGTCGCCGTTGCCGGTGCCTCAGGCGCTTCTGAAACGTCGACCGGCGGAGTCGCGGGCGCGGAGTGAGCGCGCTGGCCTACTTAACGACGCGCAGATAGGGCGGCAGCTCGCGCTTGGGCTTGCCGCCGTCTTTTGAAGCATGGGCGGCGACCGGCTTTTCAGCGGGCTTCGCGTGCGCCGTGGCCTTCTGACGCGCGGGCTCGGCTCGCGCGGGTTCGGCCGCGATCGCCTTCTCCGCGGGCGGAGGCTTCGGCGCGCTGGGTTTTCTTGCCGCGGCCGTCTTGCTGGGGGCGGCCCTCTTCGACGCGGCAGGTTTGGCCTTCGCCGCCGGCTTGGCGGCGCGCTTCGGCATTGCGGCACCAGTCGCCTTCGCAGCAGGCGGCGTCGCCTTTTTTGCGGGCTGTTTCTTGGCGCGCTTGGGCTCGCTGGCTTTCTCGCTGCTTGCTGCGCTCGCCGGCTCGGCTGCTGCTGGCGGCGGCGCGCTCTCGCCTTCGCCGACCGAACGCAGGTGTCCGCGAGGACGCGTGGCCTCTGGCGGCGCCTTCTGGGCTTGGGCCTGGGCTGCGACCTCGGCTGGTACGTCCTCGGCCCACACCATGGCTTGGCCTTTTTCCCCGACCAACGCAAAGATGGCGCGCCACGGAATCATGCAAAAGAACGGCGAGCGGTTGAAGCTCAACGTGCAAGACAAGCCCTGCTCGTCCACGTGCAGGTCCGGGATCGGCACCGCCATGTTCAGGCCCACTTGCAGCACGAGCTGAGGCTGTTTCTTGAACCACGCCGGCACCTGCACCGAATCCGCGCGCGGATCGAGGTGGATGTACATCGACGCTTGTTCGAGCAACGCCAATGCGACGTCCTTCTTTGGTGGAAGGCGAGCCGTCGGAGCCATATGAGCCCCGTTACTTAGCGCTCTCCGTTACAAAAGGCCAGCGAGGCCCAGCCGAGCTTCGTCGCGCCCCAGCCGGCGCCCCACCGGGCATCCTTTCGGGCACGCTCGGTGCAGGCGTTCAGGGGGGAAGATCGCTCAATCGTCGAGATCTTTGGGCCGTCGTAGCATGCGCAGTTTGCCTCGAACTTCGAGGCTCACCTCACTGAAGCTCGCAATGGGTAGCGCGCACTCTACGAGTCCGGCGGTCGGCAGCGACACGGGCTCGCTCGTCAGGATCGTCGCCAATGCCTCGAGCCCCGGGTTGTGCCCGACGACGAGGACGCGTTCCGCGTCGCCTGCGTGCGCGAGCAGCGCCGTTATATAAGCCTCTGGCTCGGCCAAGTACAGCTCGTCGAGCTCGTCGATCACGCCGCCGAATTTCGCGGCTGCAGCGACGCGACGCGCCGTGTCTCGAGCCCGGAGCGCGCTCGAGCTGATGATCCGATCCGGTACCAGCTCATCGTCGCGAAGGAGATGTCCGATCAGCTCTGCTGCGTGCTTGCCGCGCTTCGTCAGCGGTCGATCGCGGTCAGCGCCGTCCTCCTCTTGGGCGGCTTTGCCGTGGCGCAGAATGAGCAGCGTTCTCATGCCGCAAACCATCGCTCGCATCGGCTGGAGCGTGCAACACTGTTCATCAGAGCGGGATCGCGCCCGAAAACCTCCCCGGCGACAGTCCGCGCTCAGTGCCCCTTTTTGCCACTCGAATGCTATTGTCTCGTCATCGATGAGCCACCGTATCCTTGTCGTCGAGGATGAGCCCGCGATCGCGGAATCGGTTGCCTATGCGCTCGGTCGCGACGGTTTTTCGGTGGCTTTGGCGGCCACTGCAGCAGACGCGGCGGTCTTGGCAGACGGCGTCGATCTGGTCGTGCTCGACCTGATGCTCCCGGACGGTAGTGGCTTCGACTTGATTGGAAAATGGCGCAAAATCAAGAAGACGCCGATCATCGTGCTCTCGAGTCGTGATGGTGAAGCGGACCGCGTCGCGGCCTTGGAGGCCGGCGCCGACGACTACGTCACGAAGCCATTTTCCCCGCGAGAGGTCGTCGCCCGAGTGCGCGCGGTACTGCGTCGCTCACAGGCCGAGCTCGGTCCCTCACTTGCGGTCGCGTTCCCCCTCTCGGTCGACGCTACGACGCGTCGCGCCGTCGCGCATGGCTCGAGCCTGGAGCTCACGCGCGTCGAATTCGACGTGCTCGCCTGCCTGCTCGAGAATCCGGGGCGCGTGTACAGCCGAGCCGACCTGATCGACCGCGTTTGGGGCGACGGCTTCGCGATCACGGACCGCACCATCGACTCGCACGTCAAAGCGTTGCGCAAGAAGGTCGCCGAAGCGGGCGCAGAGCCCGGCTTGATCGAAACGGTGCGCGGTGTGGGTTACCGCGTGACGGACGCTCCGAGCGCGCTGAAAGAGCCGTGATCCGTCTGATCGTCGTCGCGGCGGCTTCCGTCGGGCTGATCCTGTTCGTGGCGTTCATCGTGTCGCGCCTCGTGCGCACACGCACTCGCGGCATGTCGATCCGCATGCAAATGTTCTTGGCTCTGGCCGTGATCGTCGGCGCGTTCGCCTTCGGTTTGGGGCTGATGGTGATCGATCGCATCGAGGCCCGCGCCGTGCGCATCGCCTCGCAGGCCGCTGGAGACGAAGCCGTCGCGTTGGCGGGCATGATGGCCGGCGAGCTCGACCGAACCGGCGTCAGCATCTCGGCGCTCGGCGCGCGTCTCGAGCACGAGCGCGGTCGCGGCGCAGATTTGCGCTTGATGCTGCTCGACGCCGATGGCTCGCGCATCTTTCCCGCACAAGTCGCGAGGGAAGAGCACGACGTGGTGTCCGTGGACGCTCCGATTTTGGTGCGCGGTGTGAGTGTCGGCGCGGTGCGCGTGGTCAAGCCGACCATCGGGATGCGCAACTTGTTGGCAGATTTCGCGCCCACGGTGCTCGTCATCAGTCTGGTGTTGGGCGCAGCCGCGGCGCTCGCCGCGGCCTGGATCGGGCGCGCGATTGCGGCTCCGATCGAAGCGCTGAGCGTGTTCGGTGAGCGAGTCAGCCTGGGCGAGCGTCGCGCTTCGCCGCCAATCGCCTTTGGTCGCGAGGTCACGCGCCTGTCGCGCGCGATCGACTCGATGCGCCGCGATCTCGAGGGCCGACCCTTCGTCGAAACCTTTGCTTCCGATCTGTCACACGAGCTGAAAAATCCCGTGGCGGCGATTCGGGCCAGCGCCGAGGTGCTGGAGGAGAGCGCGCTCGAAGAACCGCACGAAGCGCGTCGCTTCGTGGCGCGGATTCGCGAAGCGACCGCGCGCATCGAGCGCCTGCTCGGTGAGCTCCTGAGTCTGGCGCGCATCGAAGCGCACGGTGTCGAAGCATTTGCTCCGGTCGATTTCGGAGAGCTCGCGCGACGCGCGGTCGACACCGTGGCCGATCCGGATGCGCGAGTGTCCTTGAGCGTCACGGGAGACGCACGTGTGCGTGGCGATGAGCTGTGGCTCGTGCGCGCGCTGGTGAATCTGATCGCGAATGCGCTGGTGCACGGTGAGGCGGGCACGCCGATTGAAGTCGCGCTGACGCGCAGTGAGGACTGGGTGCGGCTCAGTATCACGAGCGTGAGCCAAGTTTTCCCCCACGTGCGCGAGCGGCTGTTTCGGCGCTTCGTGACGACTCGCGCGGACAAGGGCGGCACCGGGCTCGGGCTTGCCATCGTGCGTGCCGTCACCGAGGCGCACGGGGGGCATGTCGAGCTCGTGCACGCCGGGCCGCCGCGCGTCGTTTTCCGCATGAGCCTGCCGGGCGCGCGGCGCAGCACCGCCTCCCAAATTCGCGATGCCGTGCAGGACGCGCGTCAAGAACTGACGCAAACGTCGGAATTAGATCAATAATATCAGCAGATTAAGTGCTTCTGGCAGATCTCCACGAAAGCTCCACACTCGGGAGGCTTCCAGTGTGGGAAAACGTAATCAACGCAAGTGCTTGGCCGTCTGGCCGCTTGCATCGTTTACTTGAGTTCAGAGCTTTCCCGGGGAAACCGGGATCCAGAAAGAGAGTCAAGCGTGGTCAGTGGCAAGAACGGGTCGAATGGCGCTTCGCTTCTCCCCCGCCACGTGGCGATCATCATGGACGGTAACGGGCGCTGGGCGAAAGCTCGCGGCCTCGACCGCGCCGAGGGACACGCCGAGGGCGCGCGCGCGGTTCGCGATGCGGTAGAGACAGCGACGCGTGTCGGGGTGAAATACCTGACGCTGTACGCTTTCAGCGTGGCCAACTGGGCGCGCCCGCGCCCCGAGGTGGAAGCGCTGATGCGCTTGCTCGTCGAGTTTGCCAAGAATGAGCGCGCGGAGCTCCGGCAAAATGGCATTCGCGTGAACGTGATCGGCGCGCTCGAAGATCTGCCGACCTCGACGCGTCACGCGGTCGAGGACTTGATGGACTACACGCGCGACGGCGATCGCATGACGCTGACCCTCGCGCTGTCCTACGGCGGGCGTCAGGACATCATCGAGGCTGCGCGTTCACTCGCCGTGCGCGCTCGCGCCGGCTTGGTGCTTCCGGAGGAGATTGACGAGACTTTCTTCCACAAGCAGATGACGACGCACTCACTCCCGGACGTGGATCTGCTGATTCGCACCGGGGGTGAAACCCGTGTCAGCGATTTCTTGCTCTTCGAATCCGCTTACGCAGAGCTCGTGTTCATGCCCATCATGTGGCCAGATTTCAGGCCCGAGACGCTGACCAGCGCGATCGCGGAATATGGCCAAAAAGAACGACGGTTCGGCAAAACGTCCGAACAAGTTCAAATGAGCCAAGCCTTCGATCCGCTCGATCGCGTGAGCTGAAAGCTAGCCTTCGGCGGCAAATTCCCGAAGAGCGGGCTTCGATTGCGTGATCTCGCGTGAGAGGCGTGATCGAGAGACCCGTCTTGCGATCGCGTGGGCTTTGCAGCCGCTTTCATTTCAGATCTGAAGTTTAAGTTTAAACTCAATGCCGTTCACTTAAGCGGCGAACCCTACGATATGTTGTGGGGGCAGCATGAGCGATGGGGTCCATATTGTGGTCTCGGTTCTTAACCGAACGGTATTGAGTTTAAACTTCGATTTCGTCGCGTGCGGAGCGTGCGGAGCGTGCGGCGGCCATGGTGCGTTGCAGGCCGTGAGCCTGCGCAGACATTCCGTTCGCGGGGCCGTTTGCCGGGAAGGGACGACGCATGGCGGTGTTCGCTTGCCAGCGCCGCGCTGCGGTTTGCGCTCAGCCGTCGCGCGCCCACGCCCCCACCTCTCCAGCCGCAGACAGCGACCGCGTGAGTGGCCCGCGCGGGGCTGCTACATCGAATATTCGACCGTATTCAGCGAGGGCACTTTCGCCGACCAGGTCAAATCTCGAATGCGCCCTTTGAGGCACTCGGCAAGCTTTGGATTCTTGGGTGTCGTCGTGAGGTCGATCGCGACGGCCTTGCCGCGCCAGACCGCGATGCGCAAGGTGAAGTGCCCGTTACCGGGCTTGCACGGCGCGTACAGCGACTCTTCTTGAAGCGGCTTGCTGAGCGTTTCTTGATCGACGTTCACGCGCTCGGTTCCTTGCGGAATCGCTTTGATCGCCTCTTCGACGGTCATGTCGGGCGTGAAGGTGGGCTCGGGCACGTCTTCTTTTTTGGGAGTGCTGTCCGCGTCCGGTTTCGGTGCGGAATCGTCGCTGGCCTCTGCGGGCGGAGGTGTTGCCGCGGCCTCAGTCGCAGGCGCAGCGGTGCTCGGAGCTTCCGCGGGTGGTTTCGAGCCACCGCACGCGGCGAGACTGAGAGCTAGAGCAAAACAGCGATACTGATGACCCCTCGTCATGAGTCCAGGGTACCACATTCATCCGCGCTGGCACTGACCCCGTCGCGAACGCGTCCTACGCCGGGCAACCAAAGGGCCGGGGACGCCAGCGTACGCGCGCTGAATGGGCGTTCGGTCGAACGCCGCGCGAGGGTGCTTCCCACGAGCCCAATTGCTCGTTGGCGAGGCCAGTCCGTGGACCGCTCCGGATCGCAGCGGCGGTGAACCTTTACAACGCCTGTGTCTCGACGTGCGCCGCGCCGGCATACACGTTGAACGCCGAGCCGCGCGCGAAGCCGACTAGCAGGATGCCGGCACGCTCTGCCGTAGCGATCGCGAGTGAGCTCGGGGCAGACACGGAGACGATGGCGCAAATGCCGGCGCGCCAGGCCTTGGTGACGATTTCGAAGCTCGTGCGGCCACTGACCACGAGCAGTGAATCAGTCGCTGGGAGCGCGTCGTCGAGCAATAGGCGACCAATCGCTTTGTCCGTAGCGTTGTGGCGGCCGATGTCCTCACGCACGACGCGATAGCTCCCGTCGGCGTGAGCAATGCCCGCGGCGTGCAAGCCGCCGGTGCGATCGAAGTTTGGTTGTTGCTGCCGCAGCTGGCCAGTGAGCTCCGCGAGGACCGCAGCGCGAAAGCGCACGCTGGCTCCGAGCGGCGGCAGATCCCGAGCTAGGTCGTCGACCGTGCGCCGTCCACAGACGCCGCAGGAAGCGCTGAGCACGGTGCCGCGCCGGGCTTCGAAGCGAGCTTCGTCAATCTGCACGCCGGGCGCGAGCGTGACCTCGAGCGTGTTGCCATAGCCTTCTTCGTCGGGCCGGCCGCAATGCGCAATCCCGGATAAATCAGCTCGATTTGCGATCAGGCCCTCAGCCAAGAGTAGTCCGGCGCACAGCTCGTGATCGTGCCCGGGAGTGCGCATCGTGACGAGCAGTGGGTCGCCGGAGATACGGATCTCGAGAGGCTCTTCGACGGCGATCGCGTCGCGCCGGGCCTCGCTTTGCCCGTCTCGAACGGCGAGGATGTCGGCCAACGTGACACCCGTGATCGGGGCAGCAGGCTCTAGGCGGCTCTCCCCAGCGGGTGTCACGACGCGTGTCACGCGCTCACTCGAGTCATGCGCCGAGCCCGTGCGCGACCTGGTCGAGCCAGCGGCGCAAGATGGCCTTGCCCACGTCGAGCAGCGGCAGCTCGGTCCACTCATTGCGTTGATGTGCCTGCGCTTGCGTGCCCGGTCCGAAGTTGACCGCTGGAATGCCGAGTGCTGCGAAGCGCGCCACGTCCGTCCAGGCTTGCTTCGGTTCTACGTTGACGACGCCGCTTTCGGCCAGGGCGCGCACCAGCGGATGCGTACGCAGTGGGGGAGCGGACGGTGACACGTCGCTGAACTCGAGCTCCGCCTCGCCCGCCACGAGTTTCCGCACGTAGTCTTGCGCCGCTTCAGCGCTCGTGTCGGGCGCAAAGCGGTGGTTCAGATTCAGCTCGAATACGTCGGGGATTACGTTGCGTCCGCGCCCGCCGTTGGCCATCGTGGCGCTGATCACGCTGCGCCACTCGAGCCCGTCGATGACGTGCGATTGCGGTACTTCTGCGGCTAGGCGAGCCAAAAGCCCAGCCGATTTTTGGATGGCATTCTCGCCCTGCCAGGGGCGCGCGCTGTGCGCCGTGCGGCCTCGAAAGCGCGCCGTCGCGTGCAGAGATCCGCCGCAGCCGAGCTGCAGCTTGTTGTCACTCGGTTCGAGTGCGACCGCTACGTCTACCTTTTTGAGCTCGGGATCTTGGTCGAGCACGGGGCCCAGCTCGTTCTCGGCGAACGGCCCCTCTTCGCGCGCGTAGAAGACGAGCGTCAAATCGACGGCGGGGCGGTCCGGATTTTCAGCCAAGTCGAGCATCAGGGCGAGCCCGCTCTTCATGTCCGCGGCGCCCGCAGCGTACAGCTTGTCGCCCTCGATACGCGCGGGGCCGTCGTGCACGGTGCGCACGACGTCTAGATGCCCTGCAAGCGCAACGTGTGGGCCGCCGTGGCCACGCGTCAGCGGCACCACGATAGACTCACCGTAGCGACGGATAGGCGCGGCCAACCGAACGCGTGCCAGCCGCTCCGAGACGCGGTCGCAAATCTCGCGCTCCTCGCCGATGGGGGACGGGATCTTGCACAACCAGAGGAGCGTTTCGGCGAGTGACATCGTTGGGCTCAAACGGACACGTTGAAGTCGCGCAGGGCCGAATTCAAGCTGGTTTTCTTGTCCGTGCTCTCTTTGCGCTGGCCGATGATCAGGGCGCAGCCGATCTGATACTCGCCCGCGGCGAATTTTTTACTACGCATGCCCGGAATGACGACGCTGCGCGCCGGCACGCGACCGCGATATTCCACCGGCTCGGCGCCGGTGACGTCGATGATCGCGGTCGACGCGGTGAGCGCCACGCCCGCGCCGATCACGGCTTCACGTTCGACCAACATGCCTTCGACGACGATCGCGCGCGAACCGATGAAGCAGCCGTCCTCGATGATCACGGGCTGAGCTCCCGGAGGCTCGAGCACGCCGCCCAAACCGACGCCACCCGACAGGTGGCAATCTTTGCCGACCTGCGCGCAAGAGCCGACGGTCGCCCAAGTGTCGACCATGGTGCCGGAACCGACGTAGGCGCCGATGTTCACGTAACCCGGCATGACGATGGCGCCAGACTCTACGAATGCGCCGTAGCGAATCGTGCCCGGCGGCACGACGCGCACGCCAGCCTTGTCCAGATTCTTCTTGAGCGGGATCTTGTCGTAGAACTCGAATGGGCCGAGCTCGATGCGTTCCATCTTTTGGATGCCGAAGTAGAGCAGCACCGCTTGCTTGATCCAGGCGTGCGTCGTCCACTTGCCCGGCGCATCTTGGGTCGCGACGCGCAATTTCCCTTGATCGAGGTCGCCCAAGACCTGTTCGACCGCGGCCTTGTATTCGGGTTTGGCGAGCAGCGAGCGGTCGGCGTACGCCTGTTCGATCAGCGCGGAGAGCACGTTTTCTGACATGACGAGTCCATTACCGCGGGAAAGTCCGCGCTCGCAAGCCCGGCCGAAGCGTTGTCTCGTGGCGCGCGCCGCGCGCTAGCGCACTCAGCCTGCTTCGTCGGTTTTGCGCTGCGCTTTTGCGTGCTCCGGAAATGCGAAGCAAAGGCTCGACGCGGCCTCGTCCCAAACCAAGGACACCCCGGAAATGGCAGCGACCGCTCGCAGACAGGTCAAGGTCGGAGCGATCACGCCCCGCGCGATCAGGATCAGATCTTCCCCGTCGCGTCGGGCGTTCGGCGCGATCCGCATGCGGTAGCGGCCTGTGGCCTCCTGATCGACGAGCACGTGCGGCGTACCCAGCGCACCGTGGGCCACCAGCTCGACGCCGAGCGCGAACAGTGCCGTGGCAATACGTGGGTTCAGCTCCACCTCGATCTCCGCCTCGACGAAGCTCATCGTCGCCACGATGTGCTCGCGATTCCAGGAACCGCCGCTTGGCGGCCCGGCGAAGCTCTGTTGCACCAACTCCGCTAAATCGACCGGCACAGGCGAGTTCGAGACTGCGTCGACGAGAAGGTCCAGCAGGCCGCGCGCGGTGTCGAGCTCGAGCGAGAGCCGCGTTATCACTTGTTCCAACGAGAGCCGCGATTTCGCGCTCAGCGGCCGCTCGCCCGCCGTGCTCAGCTCCGCGTCCAAGAGCGCCAGACGCGGCGCGAAATAAGCCGCAAGCGCCTCCGTCGCTTCGCTCGCCGCCGCGCGCGTGGCGACCGCAGCGAGCAGGCTGTCGACGGTGGCACGCATCGGCGCGCAGCCGGCAGCAACGTCCGGCAAGACGTTCGCGAGTGCCTTCGACCCGACGCGCACGGAGTGGAGCAGCTCGGCGAAGTTGCGCAACGCGCTCAGCGCTTCGCGTAGCGTACCCCGTGCGCCGTTGAGCTCTGCGGTGCCCAACGGATCGCTGCGGGAATCTGGAGGCGGCTTCCCGCTCTGCATCAAGGTTCGCTAGGCTAGACCAGTTCTCGCCGCCCGTGGCGAGAACGTGGTTCGGCAAGGCATACACGGATGTCTGCACGCGCGCCCCAGCTCGCGCAGTGAAGCGGCGGGGTCAGAGTAATTCGGCACCCTGAAAGTAGTAGCTGGTCTCGATTCGGCCGTTTTCCGGCGAATCCGAACCGTGCACGGCGTTTTCGCCGACGTTGCTGCCGAACTGCTTACGCACGGTCCCCTCGGCCGCTTTCGCGGGGTCGGTGGCGCCAATCACGTTTCGCAGATGTTGCACGGCGTTGTCTCGCTCCAGGGCAATGACCACCACAGGGCCGCGCGTCATGAACGTGCACAGCTCTTGGAAGAACGGGCGTTCGCGGTGAACGGCGTAGAAGCCCTCGGCTGTCGGTCGGGCGAGCTGCGTTTGGCGCAGTCCGAGGACCTTGAAGCCTTCCTCTTGAAGGCGCTGCAAGATGGCGCCTTGCTTACGCTTTTCAACGGCGTCTGGTTTGATGATGCACAGTGTGCGCTCGAGAGCCATGGTCGTTCTCTTTCCTGATTTAGAGCCAGTCCTAGAACCCTGGACCGAGTTCGCCGAAGAGGCGCGAGC
>DATHOI010000455.1:0-3161 GCA_035485095.1 Polyangiaceae bacterium
CACCGCGGCCGCTGCGGCTCTCACCGAAACGTTTATGCACCCGACCTGCTTTCGGTATTTCGCCTCCCCCCAAGAACCAACCGGGTACGGCACGGTCACGACGAACACCGGCCCGCCTTCTGCCGCCAGGTCGCGCAGGCGCACGGTGAGCGCGCTTTGGAACCTCGAATCCCAATCGGCGTCGCAGGCCGTGTGCCACTCACCAGCAACGTTGAAGCCGTGCATGAAGGCGCCGCCGAGATAGACCAGGCTCGCGTTCGGCCGCACCTCGCGCACGTGCTTGGCCCAATTGGCGCCGTCACAGGCAGCTTTGCCGAACAAGGTGCAGCCGTCCTTGCCGAAGAGGTCGATCGCCACGCCCTTTTTTTGCAACCCGCGCAGACCCCAACCGAGTGAATTTGCCGTCGAATCACCGAACATCATCACGCGGTAGCGCACCAACTCTGGTGCGGATCCCGGTGTGCCGTCGAGCAGCGGAAGCGGCGAAGAAGTATCGCCTTGCCGGGCGTAGGTGGCGCGCACGACCAGAAAAATCGAGAGCGCGACGGCGGCCGGCACGATGTATTGCGGGCGACCAAAAGGGACGCCATGACGACGAATCGGCCGCTCGAGGAAGCGGTAGGACGCGCTGGCGATCGCGAAGGTGACCGTGAAACGCAGGGCGTGCAGCAGAAATGAGTGTAGGTGCACGCGTTCCGAGGACAGGAACACGTTCACGGGCCAGTGCCACAAGTAGACGCCGTAGCTGATCGTGCCGAGCAGCCGCAGCGGTCGCCAGGAAAGCGCGCGCGCGAGCAGGCTGTGCTGGCCTTGCGAAGCGCAGACGATGAGCACGAGCGCGCCCAGCTCGGTCAGCCAAAAGCCGCCCTTGTACAGGAAGGGATCGCTGCCATCGAGCTTCCACCAGGCGACGCCCAAGCCGAACGCTACCGCAAAACCGAGGGTATCGAGCCTGCGCACGGCGCTCGCTTGGAACGTGCGGCCCGGCGGTAACACCGTGGCTAGCGCCGCACCGAACAAGATGCCGGTCATGCGCGTGTCCGTGCCCAGATACACGCGCGACGTGTTCTCCGGCTTGAAGAGCAGCACCATTGCCGCCATGGACAGCGCGCTGAGCGCGAGTGACACAGCCAGCACCGAGCGGCTGGTCCGACGGCGCAGCACGAGCACGACGAGCAACGGCCAGATCACGTAGAACTGCTCTTCGATCGACAGGCTCCAGGTGTGCTCGAGCGGCGACGGAGCTAGAAACAGCTGCCAGTAGCTGCGGTGATCGAAAATGGCATGCCAGTTGGCGACATAAGCCAAGGTCGCCAGCGCCTGTGCGCGCAGCACCTTGAGCTCGTCGGCCTTGGCGAAGTAACGGCCGTAGATCGCCACCGTGGGCATGAGCGAGAGCAGCGCCGGAAAGAGTCGGCGCGCGCGGCGAGCCCAAAACGACGACAGCGCGATGCGCCCCGTGTCGCGGTGCTCGGCCAAGAGCAATGACGTGATCAGAAAGCCCGACAGCACGAAGAACAGATCGACGCCGAGGTAGCCACCCGGCAACGCGCCATTGGCGTGGAAGAACAACACGCCGAGCAAGGCAATGCCGCGTAGACCATCGAGCGCGGCGATGTGCGGGATACGACTCCGGTGGACGGCTGAGGAGCTCACGGCGCGCGGAACTTAACAGCCGCCCCGAGATCCCCGCCAGGATTCCTGAGCGAGCTCACGCAAGCTGCGAGAAGCTCGGCAAATAGTGCGCGTTTTTTCGGGGTGTCCCGCTTGCTTGGGCGTGGGCATTGGGCCGGCACGGCCTCAGAACCCAGCGGCGACTCGGGCAAGCGAGCGCGTGGCGACGCGCCCGTCCGTTTCGAATGGCCGTTTCGAATGCCTCGACCGCAAACTGAGGATCTCGAAACGACTCACTGAGTCTGCGCGTGAGCTCGAGTGAGATGCGCAGTCGCGCGCGCTGCTTGCCAGTGCACGGCTATCGGGTTTCGTACGCGTCGCGAAGTGCCCACGCCCCCTGCTCGATCTCGATTTTCCGTGCGCGCGCGGCAGCACGGATTTGTTCGCTGTCTTCACGAACCATTGTGCAGCGCGGCATGGAAGCGCACTTCACACCTGAAAATGCGGCGCATGAAGGGTTTGGTAAAGTCCCTTCCCAACATGTCGTACTATGTAAGCTCGCGTTACCGATGCTGGAATGATAATTAAGATCAGAGATGATGCGCGTTCGCCTAGTTCGCTATGCAGTTGCTTCCTCACTCTTAGTCGCGGCCTCTGGCCTCCTCGTCTCCTGCGTGAGCGGAGAGCTCGGTAACTCGAATGCCGATCAGGGCACTGGCGAATCGCCGGGCAGCGCAGCGACTGGAACCGAACCCACAGCGGGCACTTCGCCGCTGAGCAGCGGCGGGAGCAACGCGAACGGCGGCTCCGGCAGCGTGACCGCGCAAGGCAGCGGTACTGGCACGACCGGCGGCTCGAGTACGCAAGCCGGCTCAGGCAGTGGTGGCACGTTCGCGAGCACGGGCGGCATGAGCGCGGGCGGCACGAGCACGGGCGGCGCCAAAGGCACGGCTGGCTCCGCGGGCAAAGGCGGCACGACCGGCGCGGCAGGCAGTACCGGCGCCGCGGGCAAGGGTGGCAGCACGGGCGCAGCGGGCAGCACGGGCGCCGCCGGCAGCACGGGCGCCGCGGGCAGCACGGGCTCCGGCACGCCGCTCACGCCCATCAGCGGCGGCTCGACTGGTTTTGCGACGCGCTACTGGGATTGTTGCAAACCCGCGTGTGCGTGGCCAGCGAGCCAAGCCACCACCAGCTGCGACCAGAGCGGCACCAACAGCCAGGGCAAGGGTAATAACGACACGAGCGCGTGCAGCGGCGGCAACTCGTTCATGTGTTACGACTTCGAGCCCTGGGTGGACTCCTCGAACTCGGATGTGGCGTACGCCTTCGCTGCAGCGTCGGGCGCCAACTACGTGTGCGGGCGCTGTTTCGAGCTGCAATTTCCGGGTACCGGCCACGACGGGCTCAACACCCCTGGCTTGGAGCCGAAGACGCTGTACATCCAGGTCCTCAACAACGGCGGCGTCGCTGACAACCAATTCGATCTCTTGATCCTGGGCGGCGGCGTCGGCGCCGAGAACGCGTGCACCACCCAATGGGGCTCCAAC
>DATHOI010000456.1:0-5643 GCA_035485095.1 Polyangiaceae bacterium
CTGGGCGCGGAGCTCTCGGGGCTCGCCAGCACGGATGGCACGGAGGTGGCCGCCGCCATCGAGAAAACTGCGGCTCTCGGTGATGCGCGCGCACTCCCCGTGCTGCACGCGTTGGACGACGGAAAGCTACGCTTCAACGCACAGAAGCAACTCTTCATCAAGACGGACACCGGCCTCAAGGACGCGCTCAGCGGAGCTCCAGTTGCCGACCCGGGCAAGCTCGAAGAACCAGCCAGCGACAACGAGGTACGTCGCGCGCTGTCCCCAGCGCTCGCTTCCCTCAGCTTGTCCGCGCCTTCCGCCAAGGTCCGCTTGGCTGCAGCTCGCGAGCTCGGGCGCCCAGGTGACGACATCGTGCCCGTGCTGCGCAAGGTGCTCGCAAGAGAGACGGACTCCGACGTAAGGGTTGCGATCTCATTGGCGCTCGCCCCGGCGGACCTCGCGAGCCCCAATGCCGCTGACCGAATCCGCGCACTCGAGGCCATCCACTCCGCGGCGGACGCCACGTTCAAGAGCGACGTCGAACGCCTACTCGGCAAAGGCTCGGACGGGAAATTCGTGGAACCCGAGGCGAGCGTACGCGCCGCGGCTCAAGCAGCGGTTTCGGCGATAGAAACCAGGCAATTCTTGATCAACTCCGTGGCCAACACGTTCTACGGGTTGAGCCTCGGGAGCGTGCTCATCTTGTGCGCGCTCGGCCTCGCCATCACTTTTGGACTGATGCGCGTGATCAACATGGCGCACGGCGAGATGATGATGATCGGCGCCTACACCTCGTTCGTCGTACAGAATTTCTTCATTGCGCATTTGTCCTCGCACTTGGATTGGTACATTGCGGTCGCCGTGCCGATGGCATTCTTGGTCAGCGGGGCAGTCGGAGTGTTGATGGAGCGCACGGTGATCCGCCACTTGTACGGTCGCCCGCTCGAGACGCTGCTCGCGACTTGGGGCATTTCATTGCTCTTGATTCAAACCGTGCGTCTGATCTTCGGGGCGCAGAACGTCACGGTCGCCAATCCGTCTTGGCTGTCGGGCGGCGTGGAGATCTTGCCCGAGGTCGTGCTCACCTACAGCCGGCTCGCCGTGATCGCGTTCAGCATCGTGGTCATGCTCTTCGTTTGGGCCTTGATGCAAAAGACGCGGTTGGGTCTCGAGGTGCGCGCCGTCACCCAGAATCGAGAAATGGCAGCCGCGATGGGCATTTCCACGCGCCGCGTCGATATGTGGACGTTCGGCATTGGCTCGGGCGTGGCCGGGCTCGGTGGTGTTGCGTTGTCCCAACTCGGCAATGTCGGACCCGAGCTCGGGCAAGGTTACATCGTTGATTCGTTCATGGTCGTCGTGCTCGGGGGCGTCGGCAAGCTCGCGGGCACGATCGCGGGTGGGCTTGGCCTCGGTCTGGTCAATAAATACCTCGAGCCACTCGCCGGCGCGGTGCTCGGCAAGATCATCATCTTGGGCTTCATCATCGTATTCATTCAGCGTCGCCCGCAGGGCATCTTTGCGCTCAAAGGGCGCGCGGCGGAGGGCATGTGACCGCAGAACCTGCGGTGGGCCTGAAAGCGCTGCACACGAAGCGCGGCTGGGTTGGGCTTGGGGTCGCGGCGCTGCTCATGTGCGTCATTCTCCCGGCGCTCAGTCTCGGCACGTCGGCGAGCTCGGCCTTGCACGTCCCGGACTACCTGATCGCGCTGCTCGGGAAGTTCCTGTGTTACGGGATCGTCGCGCTGGCGATCGATCTGATCTGGGGTTTCACCGGGATCTTGAGCCTCGGTCACGGCGTATTCTTCGCGCTCGGTGGCTACGCCATGGGTATGTACCTGATGCTGTCCATTGGCGCGCAGGGCGTGTACAAGAGCGCCCTGCCTGACTTCATGGTTTTCCTCGATTGGCACGAATTGCCCTGGTTTTGGCGGGGTTTCAACAACCTCAGCGTGGCGCTCGTGGCGGCGTTGGCAGTCCCTGGTTTGCTCGCGTTTTGCTTCGGCTACTTCGCGTTTCGCTCGCGCATTCGCGGCGTGTACTTCTCGATCATCACTCAGGCGCTGACGTATGCCTTGATGTTGTTGTTCTTCCGCAACGAGACCGGCTTCGGCGGCAACAATGGCCTGACGGATTTCAAGTCGCTGTACGGTTATGATTTGCACGAGCCGTCCACCAAGGTGGCACTGTACGTATGCTCGGCACTGGCGTTGCTCCTGACGTACCTGCTGTGTCGCTACATCGTGACATCGAAGGCCGGTCGCGTGCTACGCGCGATCCGAGACGCGGAGAGCCGAGCCATGTTCGTGGGCTTCAATCCCACGAGCTACAAGCTCTTCGCGTGGACGCTCAGCGCGGTGCTGTGTGGGCTCGCGGGCGCCTTGTACGTTCCGCAGGTCGGCATCATCAACCCGGGAGAAATGCAGCCCGCTAACTCGATCGAAATGGCCATCTGGGTGGCCGTGGGCGGCCGCAGCACGTTGTTTGGCGCTGTCCTGGGCGCGTTCATGGTCAATGGCATGCGCAGCTTCTTTACCGCCGCCATGCCCAACGCTTGGCTATACATTCTCGGGTCGCTGTTCATCGCCGTGACGCTATTTTTCCCGGATGGCGTCGCGGGCGCGCTCGGGCGGTTCAAGCTCAGCCCAGCGGGCATCGCCAAGCGATTCAAGCGCTAACCCATGGGAACCTCGGCATTGAGCAACGTGCAACCGGAAGAACCCGTCTCGGAGGAAGCGCCTACGGTGCGCAAGGCTCCTGAGACCACTGCCACCAAGTCTCGTCGTCCCTGGTCGGTGCGGCCCAAGATGATTGACCCCGCGCGGCGGGAGGTGGTCGTCGCGGGTCGCCCCGCTATCCTGTGCGTCGACAACGTGAGCGTCAGCTTCGACGGTTTCAAGGCGCTGAATGCGCTCACGCTGATCCTAGACAAGGGCGAGCTGCGCTGTCTGATCGGGCCGAACGGCGCGGGCAAGACCACCCTCATGGACGTGATCACCGGAAAAACCAAACCGGACACGGGCACCGTATTCCTCACTCATGACGCGCGCGATCTGACTCAGCTCAAAGAGTACGAAATCGCCGAGCTCGGCATTTGCCGGAAATTCCAGCGCCCGACCGTATTCGCGGGGCACACCGTGTATGAGAACATGGAGCTCGCGCTCAAGGGCCGGAAAGGCGTCTGGAATAGCCTTTTTTTCCGGCTGAACGCCGATCAGCGGCGCACCATCGAAGAGACGCTCGAGCTGATCGGTCTGCATGAGCACGCGGCGGTGCGCGCGGGGCAACTCGCGCACGGTCAAAAGCAATGGCTCGAGATCGGCATGCTCTTGGCGCAGGACCCCAAGGTCCTGTTGGTCGACGAACCGATTGCGGGCATGACGCACCAAGAGTCCGAGCGCACTGCCGAGCTCTTGAATTCGCTGGCGGGAGAGCGAACCGTCGTCGTGGTCGAGCACGATATGGATTTCGTGCGCAGTATCGCCAAAAAGGTCACGGTGCTACACGAGGGCAGCGTGCTCGCTGAAGGTGATATCGATTCGGTTCAGAATGACCCGCGAGTGATCGAGGTTTATCTCGGAGAACCACGCGCGTGAGCCAGGGCTACCTCGGAGAATCGCGATGCTAGAGGTCGAAGGTCTGAACCAATTCTACGGCGAGACCCACGTGCTTTGGGACATGCAGCTCAGCGTGCCTGAAGGGAGTTGCACGGTGCTGATGGGCCGCAACGGCGTCGGTAAGACCACGTTCTTGAAGTCGGTGATGGGCACCCTCCGCACGCGCTCGGGCAAAATCAAATTCTTGGGGGAAGACTTGGCGGCGCGCCCCGCGGAGCTGCGCGCGCGTCGCGGCATCGGCTTCGTTCCTCAAGGGCGAGACGTATTCGGGCAGCTTTCAGTGGGCGAGAATCTGCGTGTCGGGCTCGGCGTAACGGGGGAAAAACAGGTTCCGGAGCGGATCTTCAAGCTCTTTCCGGTCTTGAAATCGATGCTGCGTCGGCGCGGCGGAGACCTGTCCGGTGGTCAGCAGCAACAGCTCGCAATCGGGCGCGCGCTGACCTTGCATCCGAAGCTGCTCATTCTCGACGAGCCGACCGAGGGCATCCAGCCCAATATCGTCAGCGAGATCGCCGACATCTTGCTGGAGCTAAACCAGAGTGAAAAACTGACTATCCTATTGGTCGAACAAAAGCTCACGTTCGCGCGTCGCGTCGGGCAGCGTTTCGCGATCATGGATCGTGGCCGCGCGGTCGCCCAAGGCGAGATGCCAGAGCTGGATGACGAGCTCGTCGCGCGTTACTTGACCGTGTGACGCCTGGCGAGGCGCGTTCCCTCGACGCGCTCTCCACTTGGGTGCCGGAAGGCGTTAGTTCCCGCAGGCCGCGGCTTGATGCTCGAGCGCTGGGATCGTGTCGGCCGCCGCGTTCAAGCCGGTGCTCGTTACACAAGCCACGGGCACGCCCTGGTCGATGTAGCTCAGGCCGCCGTGCGCGGTGTCGGCTGCGGCTGCGGGCGTCCACACCAGCTCATTTCCGAGCGACAGCGGCAAGATCTGGCTGCGCAGGGCAGCGACCGCGTCGGCTGAGAGCCCTAGTGCGCCTGGATTGGCGAACAGTTGGTCGAATAAATCCAACGGAAAAGGCAGCAAATGCACGTCGAGCGTCGCGCGGTCTGGGAACGCCGACAGGCTCGCCAATGGGTCGCGCGGGAACGTGCGCGTGACGTGGCTCTGGTAAAAGAGTGGCGAGCTGGGGTCGAAGGTGAGCTGCCCTGGGAGGAGATTCGAATCCACACTGGCCGCGTCCCACAGCCCATTCACGGCGTTGCCGTTTGCGTCGAGCATGCAGTCACGCACGAGCCACAGATCGACGTCGGCCAATGCAGTCGGGTCGGTGCCCGTTGGGACATTGCCGCTGTGATACAGCTCCGCGCCGTTCGCGAACGCGCTGACCTCGAACCAGGCGCGGCGGTCTTGAGCCGCACCGCTTGGCCAGTCGTGACCGGACGCGACGTTGTCGGCAATGACCTGTATGCTCGCGTTCGACCCGGTGCCACGCACGCACAGCGCCGTCTGCAGAGTGGTATCGAGCAAGGTCTGGACCGCTTGCCGCTGCGCGTCCGCCTCGGGGAAATCTTGCAGGGCTAAGTCCACGCCCGGGAATTGGTGACTGTGCCGAGTCCGCGGCGGTGCGCCGGCAACGTCGGCGATGGGCGCCGGCGCCGTGCCTTGCGCCATGTGGCATTGCCCGCAAGTATTGCCGTTTGGCGCCGCAAATGCCGACGCTTGCCACTCCGCGAAGGTGCGTTCGATGGCGGTGCCGTGGCCATTGACCACGTCGTGGCAGCTCCCGCACAGCGCAGCGGACGCGAGCTGATCGCGATCATGCAGCTCGGAGTACACCGAGCCGTGTGCGGAGTTCGGCAGCGCGCCCGAGAAATCACCGCGCATCACGTTGTCGTTTGCCAAACGCAGCGTTGCGTTGTGCGAGCCGGTGACCTGATCGACTTGATGGCAAAAGTAACAGCTGACGCCCTTCAAGCTCTCGGTCACGGTCGCGAGATTGGTGCCGTCGGTCGTAGCGCCCGTCAGTACGGCGAGCGGCGCGTGGCAATTCACACACAGCGCGCCAACCTGGCCCTCCTCTTGGGCGCGTTGGTTCAG
>DATHOI010000457.1:0-7208 GCA_035485095.1 Polyangiaceae bacterium
AGGCCGCGGGCGAGGGCGTCACCAGCGGAAAACACGCCGCGACGCTCACTGCCGGGCGAATGGGAGTCTTGCACGGCGCACGCACGATGGTGCTCGCCGACGACGACGGGCAAATCGTGGACGCGCATTCGATCAGCGCGGGGCTCGATTACCCGGGCGTGGGTCCCGAGCACGCCGCGTTGATGCGCTCGGGCCGCGCCACGTACTTGTCGACCACCGACGCGGAAGCGCTGGCAGCGACCGAACGCGTGGCGCGCTGCGAGGGCATTCTGATCGCGCTCGAAACCGCGCATGCCTTCGCTCGCATCAAGGACATCGCCGAGCTCGAGCGCCAGAAGCACGGTAGGCCGGCCAAGCTCGCCGTGTGCTTGTCTGGCCGCGGCGACAAAGACATGAACACGCTACGCGAGCGGCTCGGCTTCGGGAGCACGACATGACGATCGAGCGTATCGAGCAGCGCTTCAGCGCGCTGCGTGTCGAAGGGCGCACCGCGCTCGTCATCTACCTGACGGTCGGTGATCCGAGCGTCGAGGACAGCATTGCCTGCGCGCTGGCCGCGGCGCGCGCCGGCGCGGACGTGCTGGAGATCGGCGTGCCATTTAGCGATCCAACGGCAGACGGGCCGGTGATCGCTGCCGCCGCTTACCGCGCGATCCACAATGGTGGCTCATTTCGCGCGGCACTGCGCACGGTCGAGGCCGTGCGGCGCGAGAGCCCAATCCCAATCATCTTGTTCACCTACTACAACCCACTGGTCGCCTTCGGCGACGAGCGCGCGGTGGAAGAAGCGTTGCGCGTCGGCGCGGACGGCTTCCTCGTCGTGGATTTACCGCCCGAAGAGGGCGCTGTACTGCGCGCGCGCGCCAAGAAAGAACGGCTTGCCATCATTCCCCTCGTCGCTCCCACGACGGGTTTGGAGCGCGAGCCCGCGCTGCTCGATGGCGCAACCGGTTTCGTGTACTACGTGTCCGTTACGGGCGTCACCGGCACGGGCGCGGCTCCGCTGGCCGAGGCTGGCGAGCGCGCGGCGAGCTTGCGACAGCGCGCCAAGCTGCCAGTCGTGATCGGATTTGGTATTCGTAGCCCCGCGGACGCCGAACGCGCCGCAGCATCTGGCGCAGACGGCGTGGTCGTCGGCACCGAAGTCGTACGCACGATCGCGGCCGGTGCAACCACGGCGGCTCGGGTCGCTGGTGTCGAGGCGCTGGTGGGCTCGCTGCGCGCCGGCCTCGACATCCAGAGGCGCTGAGCATGGCCGGTCGTGATGGCGAAGGTACGTCCCATGTCGAGCAGGCATGGGACGAAGCCGCGCTCGGTTACGACGCATACTTCGGGCCGCGCTTCGCGCCGTATTTGGGCGCCGCTGTCGGAGCTTTGATTGCGCGCCGCGAGCAGCTGCCGGACGGCGCACTGCTCGTGCCGTGCGTCGGACCGGGTCGAGAGCTCATCGCCTTGGCGCGCGCCTTCAGCGAGCGCAGCATCGTCGGAAGCGACCTGTCGAATGGCATGGTGAGCCGCGCGCGCGAGCGCGTGGCGAGCTTCTCGAACGTGTCGGTGGAACGAGCCGACGCGACCGCGTTGCAGCCGCCGAGCGCCGGTGTGGCGGCGATTCTCAGTGTATTTGGGCTGCAATTATTGCCAAACCCAGCCCGCGTGTTGGCCAGCTGGCTGAAACTGCTCGCCCCTCGGGGCTTGGCGGTGATCGTGTATTGGCCTCGCGAATCGGAGGCGGTCGGCCCATTTCACAGCATGCGCCATCTGCTCCGCGACGCTGGGCTCGCAGACGGCACGTGGGAAGCCGAGCTCGTCCCAAGCGCGCTGTCAGCCGGCGCCAAGCTGCTCGTGGACAGCCCGCTTTGCTTCGAGATCGCGTACGAGGACGCGCAGACGATGTGGCGAGGGCTCACGCATCTAGGACCACTGCGCGGGCTGATGCTCAGCCGCGGAGAAGAATTCGTCGCCAGCCTGGGCCGAGATTTCGAGGCTGAGCTGCCGAAAGGCCCGCTCTCGCACACGCCCGCGGCACGCCTGCTGGTCCTCGAACGAGTCGGCTCCTAGTTTTCAGCGCTACGCGAGCGGGACGACGTGCTGCTGCACGTTGATGCCGAGAGCGGACGTCGTCACGATCGTAAAATCAGCGTGCGCCCCGCCTGGCGCTTCGCCGACCGAGCCGACGTTGACGATGCGCACGTCGGCAACCGAGCGATCGAACGGCACATGGCTGCCTCCGCAGACGATGATGTCCCCGGGCTCGTCACCGAGTAATGCGATCAGCTCGTCATCGCTCATCTCGATGCTGAACGGCTCGCTCGGGTCGAGCGGTGAGCCGTGCACGGCGAGCAGCGTGTGCCCCGACTCAATTGGCAAGGTCGCGACCGTCGGCAATTGACCGATGCGCGTGACGATGATTTCACCGAGCTCATGCTGCACCTGGCGCAGGCGCTCGATGCGGTTGCGCTCCACTTCACTGGTCGCAGAAAGTTTGTTCGGGTCCACCTGCGCCAAGGCGCGATCACCGACCCCCTGCACGCACAACGCGCGGTGGCCGACGAGTGTCTTCCAAACCGCGAGCGGAGCGGGGCCCGGGAAGCACAGGTCACCGCAGGCCACGAGCTGGTCCCAGCCCAAGCTATCCGCCTCTTTGATGACCGCGTCGAGAGCGGCCGCGTGTCCGTGGATATCCGAAACGCACAAAAAGCGCATGCCGCTCACTTCGTACGGTCAGGCGGGCTCGAGGACAAGGGGCTATGCTGTCAGGCCCCGCCCAGCGCCGGAAATGCGCCCGAAATGCCCGCCGTGACTCTCGCCCAAGAGCTCCAAAACCTGGCCCTGTTCATCGCCCCCGAGCGGGCCCGCATGCTGCTCGCGGAAGCTGGCAGCGGGGACGGTGCGGCGCTCGGTGTCCTGCTCGGGTCGGCTTTCCCCGCGCTCACGCCGAGCGCCGGATTTCAGCACGACGCTTTGGACACTCTCGCGCACGAGGGCTTCCGGGCTCGTCGCCGGCAACGTGACTTGCGCGACGTGATGCAGCGAGTGATGAAGAGTGGCAACAGCGCCGAGGACGGCATCTCTGCGCTACGCCGGCGGGTCTGGCGAGAGAAAGCACGGGTCGCGCTGCGCGAGCTCCTGCCGTTGAGGCTCGGCGGTGCAAGCATCGAAGTCACGGCTCGCGAGCTGAGCGCGCTCGCCGCTGCGGCCTTCGACGCCGCGCTCAGCGAAGCGCAGGCACTCGTCGCCGAGCGTTTTGGGCCGCCATTGCGCGCGGACGGCAATCCGTCGACGTTGGTCATGCTGGGCGTAGGTAAGCTCGGCGGCCGCGAGCTGAACGCAGGCTCGGACGTGGACGTAGTCTTCGTGTACGACACCGATGAAGGTGCCAGTCGCGTCTCGCTGCACGAGCATTTCAGCCGCGTCGTCCAGCGCGCAGTCGCGACCATCGGAACTCCGAGCGCCGATGGTCTGATCTGGCGCGTGGACTTGCGACTGCGGCCCGAGGGCGCAAGCGGCCCAATCGTCAATTCCGTAGCCGCGACCGAGCGCTACTACGAAACTTGGGGCAGGCTTTGGGAACGCGCCGCGCTGCTGCGCGCCCAACCGAGCGCGGGTGATTGGGAGCTCGGAAGAGTGCTCACGCGCGAGGTGCTTACTCCGTTCGTGTATCGAAGCACGGTCGACCCGACGATCGCCGAGGCGCTCACCGAGCTCGTTCAGCGCTCGCGAAACGAGCTCAGCCCCGCGCCCGAGCGCGACCTCAAGCTCGGGCCGGGAGGCATTCGCGAGGCCGAATTCTTCGTGCAAACGCTGCAGCTGGTGTGGGGCGGGCGCGAACCAGCGCTACGCGTTCCGGGCACGCTGCCCGCGCTCGCACGCCTACGCAGCCAAGGCTTCGTGAGCGATCGCGAAGCGCGCGGCATGGCCGAGGCGTATCTGCTACTGCGGCGCGTCGAGCATCGTATCCAATGGGCAAGCGGCGTGCAAACGCACCTCTTGCCGACGGATAGCGAGGAGCTCGCGCGCCTGTCACGTAGCCTGGGGCTGAATGAAAATGCGAATCTGCTGGGAGAGCTCGCGCGGGCTCGCGAGACCGTTCACGAAACGTTTCAGTCGCTGACCAATTCGTCGGCGCCGCGAGCCACGCGTCGTTCAGTGCTGACCAGTGAGCTCGACGGCGACCACCCCGAGCTCGGACGCGCGGCGGAGCTGCACTTCCGCAGCGCGGACATGGGCGAGCACATCGCCGCGTTGGCCCAACGCCCCGATGGCCTGCTCGGCGTGCTGACGCGCGAACGACGCCCAGAATTGACGACCGGCGTGATCGATGCGCTCGGTAGCTCCGCGGACCCCGAGCAAGCGGCGCGTTATTTGCGGGCTTTTTTCGGCAGATTCCTGGCCCCCGATGCGTACGTGAACGCGCTCGCAGATGACCCACGCGCGTTGCAACGCTTGATCACCGTGTTCGGCGCGAGTGCCTTCGTGGGCGACGCGGTCTCTAGCCGACCCGAGCTCGCTGACGTGATCTTGTTCGGCGGCGGCGCGGTCAGTGATGCGCGCGCCGCCGTCGCGGCCGAAATCGAAACGGCAGAGCAGTCGTTGACCGTCGACACGGACGCCGTGGAACGCGAGCAATCCTTCATCGGCGCGCTGCGCGCTGCCAAGCGCCGGGTCACGCTCGAGGTCGCGGTCGCAGATCTTGCTGGCACCATCGGCATGCGCGACGCGACGCGGATCTTGGCCGAGCTTGCGGAAGAGATCCTGAGCCGCGCGGTGCGCTACGTGTTCGGGGACATGCCCGGCTTCGCGGTGCTCGCGTTGGGCAAGCTGGGGGGCCGCGATCTCGGCTACGGCTCGGATTTGGACGTGATTTTCAGCTTTTTGCCGAGCGCAGCGCCGAACCCCGACGAAGCCACGCCGTACTTCGTAAAGGGCGCGCAACGCGTGATCCGACTCTTGACCGAACCGCACCCGGTTGGCCCGGGTTACGAGCTCGACACTCGCCTGCGCCCGTCCGGCTCGCACGGCTTGCTCGTCACGTCGCTGGAGTCCTTCGCGCGCTATCACGGGCTGGCCGAGGGCGGCGCCGAACAAGGGCATGGCCCCGCCGTGCTGTCTTCCGGTGCAGCGTGGGAGAGACAGACATTGCTGCGTGCCCGCGGCATCGTGGGCGATCCGGAATTGTTGCGCCGCGCGCTCGACGTCGCGGCGCGCGCCGCTTACCAGGGCGGCGCTCCACCCGCGCTCGAGATGCATCACTTTCGAACTCGCATGGAAAAGGAGCTGGGGCGCGAGCGAGACGGCCGCCATGATCTCAAAACCGGGCGCGGCGGACTGCTCGATATCGAGTTTGCCGTGCAGTGGCTGCAAATGAAACACGGCGCCGACCTTCGCATCAGAACCCCAGATCTCGGCCTAGGGCTGCAGGCGCTGCACGCCGCCGGCTACCTCGACGCAGCCGCGTTCGAAGTGTTCAGTGAGGGCTACCGATTTTTGCGCCAACTGGAGCAGCGCATCGTCGTGCATAGCGGCAAAAGCGCCGCGATCATCGACGAACGCGCCGAAGGTCTCGCGCACTTGGCGCGGCGCATGGGCTTTCAGGACGGTCAAGGCGCACGCGCTAGCGAACAGCTCATGGCGCGTTACAAAGACGCCACCGAAACCGTGCGCGCGAGCTACGAGCGAGCGCTCGGGCTGAGCTGAATTCGCGACGCCAGCGGCGCCGCCCGTTTGCGCGCTGCGCGGTCGCTCAAGAATGGATCCTCGAACGCCTCGCCGTGATCGGCTCATTTCAGATCTGAAGTTTAATCTTCAACATCAGATCGCAGCACGAATGGTGCAGTTTTTTTGAGCCGCACGCGAGAGAGAGCGGATGAGCGCTCAGTGACTGTCGTCGCCGTTCGCGGCAGGGCCGGGGCTCGGAGACGACGCGCCACTGTCACGCTTTACCAAGCCGACCACGATGCGCGTCTTCGTGCCGTCTAGCCGGAGCTTGCGCGTCCAATAGCCGTCGCGACGCACCTCGGCGGACACGCTATGCCCCTCTGGCACCTTCACGGTCACCGGCATGGCGCCCAAATCATGATCGCCCACCACGACGTGGGCATCGAGCGGAAACAGCACCAGCGCCACATCGCGTGTTTTCTCCGGCTTGGCGGAGCTCACCTCGTCCGCGGAGGCCACAGGCGGCGGAGCCAGCGACGCGACGCTCGCCGAGGTGCTCGGCTCGAGACCGGCCTCGTGCAGCTTGAAACCGGCGAATGCTGCGCCCGCGAGACCGGCTAGCATCAGCAGCGTGATGAGCGCGCTGTTGCCGCCCTTCGAACGCAGCTCGGCGATCGCGACTTCATCTTCGTGCTCGCTGAGGGCGCTGCTGGGGATGAATGCAGGGGGCGGCAGCTCCACGCCCGTGGCAACGGCGTCGAGCTCCTCGACCAAGTCGAGCATATTCGGAAAGCGAGCGCTCGGCTCTTTCTCCAAGCAGCGCTGGACCAACTTTTGGAAACGCGGCGGCAGGCCCGTTACGCGCTTGGAGAGCGGCTCGGGCAGCTCAGTCGCGTGGCGCGTCAGCACTGCGATCGGGCTCTCACCCTGAAACGGCACCGCACCGCACGCCATCTCGTACAAGATGACGCCCAGCGCATAGACGTCGGTCGCTGGCGACGTCGCCTTGCCGAGCGCTTGCTCGGGCGCCATGTAGTTGGGCGTGCCGAAGACCGCGCCCGCGTGCGTCAGATCATTTTGCCCGACGCCGAATTTCGCGATGCCAAAGTCCAAAATCTTCACGAAATCACGGCTCTGCTCGCGCTCTATCAAAAATACGTTATCTGGCTTCAGATCGCGGTGAACGATGCCCGCCTCGTGCGCGGCACCGAGCGCAACAGCCACTTGGCGCGCGATATTCAAGATGCGCTCGAGCGGCATGCGGCGTTCCTGACGGAGCGCCTCGCTCAGCATTTGTCCCTCCAGGAACTCCATCACCTGGTACGCAGAGCCGTTCGCCAATTTACCGAAGTCGAGCGTGTCGACGATGTGAGCGTTACCGATCGCCGTGGCCGCGGTAGCCTCGGAGGCGAAGCGCTGAGTCACCTCCGCGTCTTGCACGAATTGTTGACGGAGCACCTTGAGCGCCACGCGCTTGCCGACCGCCAAGTGCCGCGCGACGTACACGATGCCCATCGAGCCGATGCCGAGGACACTTTCGATCCGGTAGCGCG
>DATHOI010000458.1:0-8699 GCA_035485095.1 Polyangiaceae bacterium
GCTGGCGGACTCACTCGGCACGGACGCGCCAGCGGCTACGGTCGCCGTGAACGATCTCGAACAGCGGGGGCTCGTCACGCGCCGCGAGCATCCAGACGATCGGCGCGCGAAGCTAGTCTCGCTCACGGCGGCAGGGCGAGCGATCGTGCGCGCGGGTAAGAGCGTGCCGGACCCCGCGCCGAAACCGTTGATGGCGCTATCGCCCGAGGACGCGAGCGTGCTGGCCCGGATCTTCGACTCAGTGTAGCTGCCGGGGACGGCTTGACGCGTGTCGGCGCCGCATCCCTCTCGTGAGGTCAAATCTGTTTAAGTCTAAACATCGATTTTCGTTCTGCGCGGAGCGCGCGGCGGCTGTCACGCGCGGCTCGGGGAGACGCCGCAGATGGTTTGGCAGGAGGGGTCGTTCGCGCGTGTGCTGCAATTCAACAACGGCGTGCTCGTTTCGCTGGCTGCGGTCAGTCAATTTCGCGAGTAGCTAGAGCGCGACGCCGAAGGCCTTGCCGTCACGCTTCGTGGCGCGTGACCAGCCATCAGTCTGGGAATGCGTCGCGTGCTCATTGCGGCAGGCACATGCGGTAGCGTTGCAAGTGCAGCTCGTCTGCGCCGGTGCCGCTCGCGTTGGGTTGGGTCCACGCGAGCGCGACCTTTACTTGTGCCCCAGGGATGACGGCGAGCGCTGGAAAATCGGGGCCGCGGAGCGTGGTGGGGGTCGCCACTTGCGTGGCGACGGTGAGGGGAGTGCCGATCGCCGTGGTGGTGCCCGTGGCGTCGAGCGGCGAGTTGAGCCGCGCGAGGACGGCGATCAGTGAGGCGTCGGCGGCGCCCGCGTCGACAGCTGCCGTGAGGACTGGGATGACGGTGATGGCGTAGGTCTGTTCGGCGGGGTCGCCAGGCAGGTGCACGCTTTCGGTGGCGACGTCGCGCTCGAGGTTGTTCTCGTCGCCGGCTTTGCACTTGCTGGTCATGTCGGGCAAGCAGGCGCTATTGGCACACACGACCAGGTGCGACTCGTTCGTGAGCGTGCCATTGGTGCCGTTCGTGTACTTGGTCCAGCTCGCGAACCAGATGCCGTTGTGGCCGGCGAGCGCGGTCGCGCTCATGCTCAAGTAGCCGCCCGCGTTGGTTTGGCATTCGGGCATCGCGCTGCGATTCGCGCCGGCGGTCTCGAGATACACGCCGTTGGTCTTGCCGCTGTAGATGACCGCGGGTTGATAGGTGTCGGTGCCGATCAGCGTGAGCGTGCCTGCGGCGAGCGCGGTTGCACCGAACGTGGCGGGTGCGGCAGCGCCCGGCGAGAGCACGGAGATCGTGCCGTCCGCGTTGATCCACGCGCCATGCACGACTCCGTTGAGCGCGCGTGCGACTGGGTAATTGAAGCCCAGCGAGGCGTCGTACGAATCTCCGACTTTGGTCGGAATGCCGAACTGTTGATTGGTGTCGGCGACGATTTGCCAGACTTGAGGGTCGCCCGCTGCGTCCTTCACGGCAACGAGTGCGTGCAGCGCTTCGCCGAGGGCGCCGCTGGTGTCCACTGCGAGCCCGGCGACGCTGACTGGCGCGCCCATGAATGCGGCGAAAGAGGAGAGTTTTTTCAGCGACGTGTAGTCGTCGTCGTTTTCACCGAGGCGGAACAGCTCGACGTCGGGCGTGGTGCCGGTGACGGACAGGTTCGAGAAGTAGAACGCGTCGCTGCCCGCGGTCATCGTCACGCGTACCTGCGAGTCCGCCAAGATGGGCGTGAAATCCTTCTCTAGACCGAGCCCGGGCGTGAACGCGTGCGCGCAGCCCGTGGCGGTAGTCGCGTCGCAACTGTCCACCGTACAGGGGTCGCCGTCGTCGCACGCGGCGTCGTCGCACGCGCCCGACGCGCCGCCTTCACCGGCGTTGCTCGAGCCTGAGCTGGCGTCGCTCGAGCCGCCAGTGTTTGCGTCGGGGCCCGCGTCGGCGCTGGCTTGGTGGCCACCTTGAAGACTATTGAAATCGAGCAAGAACGAGCAGGCGGCGAAGAGCGGCACGCTGCCGAGCGCGAGCAAAAGCGGTTTCGAGCGCAGCACCTCAAAACCTCCAAGTCGCGTCTGCGTGAGCGGCGCCCGGTGCGCCCGCCAAATGCAGGCGTGGCGCTAGGCTCGTCTGTGCGGGATCGGGCCCGCTCGTCAGCAGCAAAGTGACGCCGACGCCGACGCCGACGATCGCGACGCCGGTGAGGATCGTGCTGGTCAGCGCCAGCGTTCGACCGGAAGAGAGCTGACTGTCGCTGCATGCCGGGCTACACGAGCTTTTGGCACTGTTGTAGTCCGAGTCGGCAATGATGCCGGTGATCACGGCGGCGCCTGCGGCAACTCCGCCCACGCCGAAAGCGACGAACGCCGGGAGCCGCGAAGCGTGCGCTGGCTCGGGTGGCGGAGCGGGTGAAACTGCGTTCGCGGGCGGGGCAGCAGCGGGCGACGCGCCGCCTGCGGGCGCCACCGCAATGCTGGCGTTGGCCGCTGCGGGCGGATTCGTTTTTTCATCCGCCAGCCGCTTTTGCAGGTTTTGAATGCGCAGCTTGACCGCGTCGACGTGCTCGTCGCCCGGCGTCGCGACGCCGAGGTACTGGTTGAGCGCGTCGATCGCGGGCTGCAATTCCGCTTTCCGCTCGTGTACGGTCGCGATATTGAGCAGAATTTCCGGTCGCTTCGAAAGATCGTACGCCTTTTGGAAGGCTTGCAGCGCGTTGTCGTAGTCGCTCTCTTCCAAGTACGCCGCCCCGGATTCGAAATGGCGGCGCGCCAGGTCGTCCGAGGTGCTCTGCGCGAACGACGTCGCGTGCGCAGCGAGCAGGGCGAGGCCACCGAGGGCGCTCACCCAGCGTCGGCGCGCGCCAAATCGAACGATTTCCATGACCACGATACATATCATGCCCGGGTCCGCCCTCGTTTCGTCACTCAGGGGGCGGGCGTTTGGAACGCCCGAGAACGACGTCAGCGCAGCTGGAAGCCCTGTGTTTTTCCTGGATCCCGGTTTTTAGCGCGAGGCGCGGGCGGGCGTGTGGTAAGGGCGCTGCTCGATGCCGCGTCGGAACGATATCCGCAAGATTCTGCTCCTTGGTTCTGGCCCGATCGTCATCGGGCAAGCCTGCGAATTCGACTACTCGGGCACGCAAGGCGCCAAGGCTCTGACGAGCCTCGGCTACGACGTGGTGCTGGTGAATTCGAACCCGGCCACGATCATGACCGACCCGGAGTTGGTCCGTCGCACGTACGTCGAGCCACTCACCGTCGAGACGGTGTCGGCGATCATCGAGCGCGAGCGCCCGGACGCGCTCCTGCCGACCCTGGGTGGACAGACGGCGCTCAACCTTGCGCTCGAGCTGCACGATCAAGGCATTCTGTCGAAGCACGGCGTGCGCTTGATTGGCGCGCAGGTCGACGCGATTCGCAAAGCCGAAGATCGCATCCTGTTCAAGGATGCCATGACGGCGATTGGCCTCGAATCGCCCGTTTCCGCGCATTGCACGAACATCACGCAGGCGCTCGAGGTCGTGAGTAAGACCGGCTACCCCGTGATCTTGCGGCCGAGCTTCACCATGGGTGGTTCGGGCGGCGCGGTGGTCGAGAACGCCGAAGAGCTCGGCCCGAAGCTCGATTGGGCGCTGCAACAATCGCCCACGCATCAGGTTTTGGTCGAAGAAAGCCTGATCGGTTGGAAGGAGTTCGAGCTCGAGGTGATCCGAGACTCGGCCGACAATTTCATCGTCATCTGTTCGATCGAGAACATCGATCCGATGGGCGTGCACACGGGCGACTCGATCACCGTCGCGCCCGCGATGACGCTCACCGACCGCGAATACCAACGTTTACGCGACGCTGCGCGCGGCGTGATGACTGAAATCGGCGTCGAGACGGGCGGCTCGAACGTCCAGTTCGCGATCGATCCGAAGACCGGCCGCGTGCTCGTGATCGAGATGAACCCGCGCGTGTCGCGCTCTAGCGCGCTCGCGTCCAAGGCGACCGGCTATCCGATCGCGAAGATCGCCGCCAAGCTCGCGGTGGGCTTTACTCTCGACGAGCTCGAGAACGACATCACCGGCACGAGCGCTGCGTTCGAACCGACGATCGACTACGTGATCGTCAAGTGGCCGCGCTTCGCGTTCGAGAAATTCCCGGGCGCAGACGCCCGGCTCGGCACGCAGATGAAGAGCGTCGGCGAAGCGATGTCGATCGGTCGCACCTTCCCCGAGGCGCTGCAGAAGGCCGCTCGCTCGCTGGAGACGGGCAAGGCCGGCTTCGTGAGCTTGATGGATCGCATCGACTACCGCACGCTCACGTTTTCGCCCGACGCGGCGCGCGACCTCGCGCACGACGCGCCGCCGATCGCGAAACCAAAGCCCACGCTCTCGCCGCCCAGCATCGACGAGCTGCGAAGCGTGCTCGAAAAAGTCGTGCGCGTGCCGACCGCCGAGCGCTTGTTTTACGTGGGAGATGCGTTGCGCCAGGGCATTTCGCCCGAGCGCTTGAACCAGATCACGGGCATCGACCCTTGGTTTTTGGCGCAGCTCGCGCGCATCGTGCGGCAAGAGGACGTAATTCGCAAAGCGCCTTCGCTCGACGCGGATTTGCTGCGCCAGAGCAAGCGGCTCGGCTTCAGCGACGTGCAGATTGCCAACCTGCGCGGTCAGACGAAGGAAGAGATTCGGCAGCTGCGCGACAAGCTCGGCGTGCGCGCCGTCTTCGCGCGCGTCGATACGTGCGCCGCGGAATTCCCCGCCAAGACGCCGTACCTGTATTCGACCTACGAGACCGAATCCGAGGCCGAGGTCTCGGACAAGAAAAAAGTCATCATCTTGGGCGGCGGCCCGAACCGCATCGGCCAGGGTATCGAGTTCGACTACTGCTGCTGTCACGCGGTGTTCGCTCTGCGCGAGCTCGGGCTCGAGACCATCATGGTCAATTGCAATCCGGAGACGGTGTCGACCGACTACGACACGTCGGATCGCCTATATTTCGAGCCGCTCACGTTGGAAGACGTGCTCAACATTTGTCGCGAAGAAGCGACCAAGGGCGAGCTTTTGGGGGTGATCGTGCAGTTCGGCGGGCAGACGCCGCTCAAGCTCAGCGTGCCGCTCGAGCAAGCGGGCATCAAGCTGCTCGGTACCTCGGCCGATGCCATCGACCGCGCTGAAGATCGCGAGCGCTTCGACGCGCTGCTCAGCAAGCTGAGCCTGAAGCGCCCGCGCGCGGGGATCGCCCGATCGATCGAAGAGGCGCGCAAGATCGTGACGGAGATCGGCTTCCCCGTGCTCGTGCGACCAAGCTACGTGCTGGGTGGCCGCGCCATGATGACGTGCTGGTCGGACACGGAGCTCGACGCTTACGTGCAGCTGGCGATCGACGCGGCGCGCGAAGAGGGCGGCTCGCAGATCCTGCTCATCGACCAATTCCTCAAGAACGCAACCGAGGTCGACGTCGATGTCGTGTGCGACGGCAAGCGCGCGGTGATCGGCGGCGTCATGCAGCACATCGAAGAGGCTGGCGTGCACTCGGGCGATTCGACGAGCGTGCTGCCTCCGCACACGCTCGATAGCGAGGTCGTCGCGCGCATCGAAGACGAAGCGCGCAAGCTTGCGCTCGAAATCGGCGTCGTCGGGCTGATGAACGTGCAATTCGCCGTGAAAGATCGCGAAGTGTACGTGCTCGAGGTCAACCCGCGGGCATCCCGCACGGTGCCCTTCGTGGCCAAGGCGACCGGGAGACCGCTCGCGAAGATTGCCGCCAAGGTGATGGTTGGCCGAACCTTGGACGAGCTCAACGTCTTCGACCGCGCGTTACCCATGCATGTGGCGGTCAAAGAGTCCGTGTTCCCATTCCAGAAATTCCCGGGCGTCGACACTATCCTCGGTCCAGAGATGCGCTCGACCGGCGAGGTGATGGGCATCGCCGGAACGTTCCCCTTGGCGTTCGCCAAATCGCTCTCGGCCTCGAGCGTCCGTCTGCCCGATCACGGCATCGCGTTCATCAGCGTGAAGGACGACGACAAGGAGATTGCGTGTCAGGTCGCACGTCGGCTCCGCAATCTCGGCTTCTCGATCATGGCCACGGGTGGCACCGCCACCGCGATTGGGCGTGCGCGTATTCCGGTCGAGCGCGTGAACAAGGTGCTCGAGGGGTCGCCGCACGTGGTCGACGCAATTCGCGACGCGCGCGTACAGCTCGTGATCAACACGACGCAAGGCGCCAAAGCGATCGCCGACAGCTATTCGATTCGCAGAAACGCGCTGCTCGCGAACGTGCCGTACTTTACGACCATGGCCGCCGGGGCCGCGGCGGTGGACGCGCTCGAGGTCAGTGCGCTCCTCGCCAAACGCGGCGAGCTCGTGAAAAGCCTGCAGGAATGGCACTCGCGTTCCGCAGACGGCGAGTAAATCTAAACGATATCATTGGTTTGCCGAACAAACCTGTGCCGCGCGCGGCTTTGCTACACTGCGCGGGTGCGGCACCGTTATCCGTTCGAGGCACTCCAGTGGTTGCGCCAGCAGCGCGTCGACCAGCGAGCCACCGAGGTGGGTGAGCGGGTGGCTCGGACGACCCGCGCTCGCGCGGCCGAAGCGCTCGCGCAAGTCGCGCGGCACGAAACCGAGCAGCGCGTCGCAGAGGTTTCGCACGCCGAGCAAGCTCGGCTCGAAGGGGGCGGGCTGTGCGCGGGCGAGCTCGCGCAAGTGGGCGACTGGCGAAAGGGCGCCGAGCTGGAGTTGCGCGTGCAGCTCGAGCGTGAGCTCCGCGCCACTGAAGCGTTGCACACCGAGGTCGTTGCCGAGACCGTGGCGCGCCGCGCTCTCGGTGTCGCGAGCAGTGAAGCGAGGCTGATCGACGCCCACCGAGTCGATTGGCGCGCCGAGCGTGAAGCTGCTCAAGAGCGCACGGAAGAGGAAGCGGCGTTAGAACAATGGACCGCGAAACGCTACCCGCCTCGCGGCTGAGGGCGCGCTTCCGGCTTGCGTGGCAGGTTTTGCCGCTCGCAGCCGCGCTCGTGTATTGCGAGGCGCGACAGGCACCGGAGGGGCCGTCGCCCAAGGCTCCGCCGTTTCGCATCGAGCCGTCTGCGGCACCGGTACAGAGCAAACCGAGCGCAGTATTCTCGTTGAGCGACTTTCATCCGCTCTTGACCATGCCCGAGCTGTCGAGCGTTGCGGGGTTGCTCGAAACCAGCACGCCGGCTGCTGCTGCGCGCGAGCTCGAGGCCTGGTTGGTCAAAACCCCACCCCCCGCAGAGCAGCGTTTTCGTTATGATTTCCTGTTGGCGCGGCTGCACGAGCAAGGCTCCGAGCCGGCCGCGGCGCTGTCCGCTTACGCGCGCGTGAGCGCGAGCAGCTCATCACTGAGCAACTATGCTCGCGTCGGGGAAGCGCGAGCATTGCTCGCCCTCGGTCGCGCGAAGGAAGTCGCAAGTCGGCTCGCGGCGCTGCCCGAGAGCGAACCGGTAGCGCGTCTCGAATGGCCGGTGTTGGCCGAGGCAGCGCGCTTGACCGGTGATCGCGCGACGGCACTCGCGGCTTACGGGCGAGCACTAGTCGGCATGCCGGCGGGTAGTGACCGGGCCGACAGTGAGCTTGCGTTGGCCACGTTGTTGCTCAGTGGCGCCGCGCCCGGCGAGCGCGAGCCCGAGGTTCTGCAGGCGCTCGACCTCGCTCGGCGCGTTCAAGACGAGCTCAGCGCAAAGCATGCAACCTTGACTGCGGCACAAGCACTCGAGGCGCGCGCGCTCGAAGCGTTGCCCGAGCCCGCGCGCGACGAGCACCGCGCACGTGACGCTGCTGGTCGACTGGATCACGTGCACGCGCTGCTCGACGCTCGCCGCTTCGATGATGCCGAGCAGGCGGCGAGCGACTCGCTGGCCGCGCTTTCGGCGACCGAGCAGAACAGTGCGCTCGCTTGCGAGACGCAGTTTTCCCTGGGTAAAGCCCTTTCGGCGCGACATAAATACGGCCGCGCCGGCGAAGTGCTCGAGGCACTGTTGAACCAGTGCAAGGACCCTGACTTGCGGGCACGTGCCGAGTTTGCGGCTGGCAAGGCCGCTGCAAGCGATGGCGACCACACTCTGGCCGTGAAGCGCTTTGCCGCTCTGGAGCAGGACACGCCCACGAGCTCGCTCGCCGACGACGCGCGCTACTATGGGGCGCTGTCGTACCTCGAGCTGGGCGTCGAGGCGCGCTTTACGGAGCTGCTCAGCAGCCTGCCCGATGATTACCCGGATGGCGACATGGTGGTCGAGGGCTCGTTTCGCTTGGCCTTGCGCCGCCTCGACAAGCAGGATTTTCAAGGTGCCGCGCGCGTGCTCGAGCGCGTGCTCGACAACAAGTTCAGCACCACGGCGCGCGCGGCGGATTTTGCGGGCCGCGAACGTTACTTCCACGCGCGCGCCCTGGCCGCTACGGGTGAGACCGAGCGAGCGCTCGCTGAGTACGAAGCGCTCGTCAGGGACCTGCCATTTTCTTACTACATGCTCTGCGCGTACAGCGCGCTCGCTCAGGTGAGCACGCCACGGGCGCAGGCGGCGCTCGCGGCAGCCGTTGCGGCGGTTTCGACCGCTCCGGTCGTGGTCACGAATCGCCCGGAATTCTCGGGGCCTGGCTTCGCGCGTGCGCTCGAGCTGTTTGGTGTTGGCGATCTCGACGATGGCGCACGCGAGCTCGATGCGCTCGGCCTCGCTGATAGCTCGCGACC
>DATHOI010000459.1:0-6469 GCA_035485095.1 Polyangiaceae bacterium
CGGGTACGGAAGAGGCGCGGCTCATCTTCCTGGCCGTGAGGCACGCGCTCGATCTTCAAAACGAGCGCACGCTCGTGCTCGACATCGGTGGCGGTAGCGTCGAACTGTCACTCGGCACGCAGACTCAAGTGCTCATGAACGAGAGCTTACGCCTCGGAGTTCAGCGCTTGCTCGACCATCACGGCACGTCTGCGCCGCTCAGCATGCGTGAGCTGTACGAGTTACAAGGCTACGTCCACGGCGCCGCCGCGGAGGTCATGTCGCAGGCCCACAAGCTCGGCTACGATCGCGCCGTCGGCACGTCGGGCACTATTCGCACGTTGGGGGAAGCGGCGCATCTGGCCGGTGGCGGCGCGGCTTGGCGCTCGCTCAACGCGCAGACCGCGCAGCTACGCGACATCCGCAACTTGACCCGCCGCTTGGTCGAGCTCGATCCGGTAAAGCGGGCCAAAATCGAAGGGATTGGTGAAGCGCGCGCCGACACCATTCACCTCGGCGGTGTACTGCTGAGTGAGCTCTTGGAGATGGCCGAGGTCGAAGAGCTCACACTCTGTGACGCTTCGCTCCGCGAAGGTGTGATCTGGGATTTTCTCGAGCGCCACGGGCGAGCGCCAACGACTCACGCGCCGATCCCCGATCCCCGCCGCCGCAGTATCGTGGAGCTCGCTCGCAAGTACGAGCGCGACGACCCCCGAGAGCACCACATCGCACGCTTGTCGCTCGAGCTCTTCGATCAAACGGTCGAGATCCACGGCTTCGGCGCGTACGAACGCGAGCTGTTGGAGTTTGCAGCGCTCGTTCACGGTGTGGGCCGCCAGATCGGCTACGCGGATCGACACCGGCACTCGCGCTATATCGTGCGCAACTCCCCGCTGCGCGGTCTCACGGACGAAGAGATCGAACTGCTCGGTCTGCTCGTCTTCTATCACCGTCAAGAGCGCCCAAAGAAAAGCCATGAGCGGCTCGCGCGTTTGGACGCCGAACAACAGCGCTTGGTGAAGGTACTTTCCGGTATTCTGCGGCTTGCCGTTGCGCTCGACCGAGGACACAGCCAGCTCGTCAAACGCCTGCGCTGTTACGTGTTTCCCACTAGGCTGGAGATCGTCGTCGACGGACCCGGAGATCTCGAGCTCGAGCTGCTCGCCGCACGCGACAAGCTGGAGCCTCTGGCGCGCGCCTTGCGGCGCGAGCTCAGCATCGATCGGACCGCGCCGTACAGCGCGGGGGATGGTGCCGGTCGCAGCTAAGCAACCGGTCGCGCGCTCAGCTCGAGAGACAAACGGGCCCCCGCGGCGGCCTAAATGGTCAACACCAGCGCACCGCTCACCGCGCCATTTTTGAGATCGGAGAGGGCGCGGTTCGCGTCGCTCAATGCGTAGGCTTGCACTTGCGTCTGCACCGGGATCCGGGGAGCCAACTCGAGGAACTCCAGGCCGTCGCGACGCGTCAAGTTGGCCACCGAGCGCAGCGAGCGCTCTCCCCACAAAAGCTCGTATGGAAACGACGGAATGTCGCTCATGTGAATGCCCGCGCAGACGACGCTGCCACCCTTGCCCACCGCGCGCAGCGCACGCGGCACGAGCGACCCTGCCGGCGCAAAGATGATCGCCGCGTCGAGCGTGACCGGCGGCGCTGCGTCCGAGCCACCCGCCCAAGTTGCCCCGATTTTGAGAGCAAATTCCTGATTGCGCGTGTCGCCGGGGCGCGTGAATGCATACACCTTTCGACGCTGAAATATCGCGACCTGCGCCACGATGTGCGCCGCCGAGCCGAAGCCGTAGAGTCCAACGTGCTCGGCGTCTCCCGTCATGCTCAGCGCTCGGTACCCAATCAGACCAGCGCACAAGAGGGGTGCCGCCTGCAGATCCGGAAATGACCCCGGTAGCGGCAACGCAAAGCGTCGGTCGACCAACGCGTATTCAGCGTAGCCACCGTCGATCTGATAGCCAGTGAACTCCGCGCGGTCACACAAGTTCTCGCGATCACTCAGGCAATATTTACAATCACCGCACGCGCGTCCGAGCCAAGGCACGCCGACGCGCTGCCCCTCGGTGAAATCGTCCGCGCCGTCGCCAATCGCGACCACAGTACCGACGATCTGGTGGCCCAAGACCAGCGGCAACTTTGGCTCCGCCAGCTCGCCGTCCAGGACATGGAGATCGGTGCGACACACGCCGCAAGCACGAACTCGGATCAACAGCTGTCCGTGACCAAGCCGCGGGATCTGGATTCTGCGTTCGAGCAAAGGCTCGCGCGGTGCATCGAGCACCATGGCGCGCATTGAGTTTTCCAAACCGAGCTCCCTCTGGCGTGGCTGCCCGCGCCTGATTGGCAAGCATGACACTAG
Organism: Polyangiaceae bacterium; assembly: GCA_035485095.1. Classification (GTDB taxonomy): domain Bacteria; phylum Myxococcota_A; class Polyangia; order Polyangiales; family Polyangiaceae; genus PMG-095. The sequence goes on from DATHOI010000459.1 coordinate 2,348, forward strand.
CTCGGAAGAGTCCAAACTCAACTTGCTGCGGCGTACCGCCACACCGGCCTAATTGCTGGTTTTTACAAGAGGAATACCGTATTCTGTGGGTCACCGTGCGGGCCTCGACGAAGCGTCGCCCGGCGCAGTTCGGTCGTCGACTCCACGCGCCGTGCGTGGTACGCGCCGAAGCCCATTTTTTTCGCTCTGAGCGCCCCCGCCCGATGGCCGAAATTCCTAACCCACCCGACCCCGATCTCGACCGCATCACCGGTGAGGAGGAGCGCTGCCTGGCGAAGGTGACCGATCACCTCGAAAATCGCGTTCGCGAGGTGCCGCGCGCGAATAACGCCGATTACGACGCGCAGCTGCTCGATCTACGCGACCAGATTGCGACCGCGCGGCTCGAAGACGTGCCGCCGTTGCTCGAGCAGATGGAGCGCTTGCACATTCTGTCGACGCGCCGACGCGAGGCGACCGAGGTCCATGTCGATACGAAGTCTCCCTACTTCGGGCACCTAGCGCTAGAAGAGGACGGCAAGCGACGTGAGGTATTGATCGGTCGCGGTACCTACCTCGATACCAAGTCGGGCGTGCGTATCGTCGATTGGCGAGACGCACCGGTCAGCCGCCTTTTCTATCGTTACGAGGAGGGCGACGGTTACGACGAGGTGTTCGGAGAACGGGAGGTGTCGGGCACCGTCGTTACGCGCCGCAGCCTGACGATCGTCGATGGCACGCTGCGCCGCATTAGCGCGCCCCAAGGAGCCTTCGCGCGACGCGCTAGCGGTGAATGGCGACGCCTGGACAACAACTCGGCGAAGCTCGCGGGTGGTGCCGGCACGGCGACCCGCGCCGCCCAGCATCACCGTCCAGGCAAACTAGGCGTCGGGCAGGACGGCGGCGACGACAAGCACCTGAAGGAAATCACTCCGCTCATCGACCGTCGTCAATTCGAGCTCATCACCAGCCCGGACTCGGGCTTGGTCGTAATTCAGGGTGGCGCAGGGAGCGGCAAGACGACGATCGGTTTGCATCGCCTCGCGTACCTCGCTTTCCACGACGCACGACGTTTTCGCGCCGACCGCATGCTCGTGGTCGTGTTCAACGACGCGCTCGCGCGCTACATCTCCGAAGTGCTGCCTGCGCTCGGCATCGGCGGAGTCGCGATTCGCACCTATGAAAGCTGGGTACAGAAGTTACGCCAGAGCTTATTTCCGCGTCTGCCGTCGCGCTACCACGACGACACGCCCGGCGTCGTTACGCGGCTCAAGAAGCACCCGGCCATGCTTCGCGCCATCGACGCGCACGTGGCGACGTTAGCCGCACAATTCGAGGAGGAAATCGTGAGCGCGTTGGGCGCCGACCCTGAGGCGCCCAGCGTCCTATCAGCGTGGAAGGCATCCGCAGAGCGCCCGCTCGCCCATCGCTTGCATGGCCTCATCGCCTTGACCGAGTCCGAGACGAAGCTCAAGTTGTCGCGCGACGCGCGTGTTGGGCTAGAGCGCGTTGCTAGAGCAGCGCTACGCGACACGCGGGACGTAACCGCGAATTGGGCGGAGCTGCTCAGTGATCGCCAGCTTCTGGGCGGCTATTTCATGACGTTTGCGCCAGGCGCATTCAGCGAAGGCGAGCTCGACCGCGTCCACGCTTGGTGCGCGGCCCGCGCGGGGGAAGCCGTGGCCGACATCGAGAATCGCAACGAGGAGCGCGCTCTGCGCCGCGAGCAGCGCAAGGAAGGCGACGCCGAGCGCGCTCCCGCTCGCAATCTGGATGAACCGCGTGAGCATGAACCAGAAGAGGAAGACGACGAGCACGACGGTCGACGACGAGGCGTCGATGGCGCCGAGTTGAATGAAGGCGCCAAGCTCGACTTGGAGGACGACACGCTCATTTTGCGACTCAGCCAGCGTCTGCGCGGGCCGCTCACGCGCGGGGCAACGAACAAGGAGCCGCTCATCTACGAGCACATCCTCGTGGACGAAGCCCAGGATCTATCGCCCGTCGAGCTGGCCGTGGTGCTGGACACGTCCAGTAAGGCGCGCAGCATCACGCTCTCGGGTGACACGCAGCAGCGGTTGCTGATGGACAACGGCTTCAGCGACTGGAAGACCGTGCTCTCGGAGCTCGGGCTGAGCCACGTAGAAATCGAGCCACTCAAGTTGAGCTATCGCTCGACCTCGGAGATCATCGAGTTTTCGCGAGGAGTATTGGGGCCACTCGCGAGCAAGGACGAGCCGGTGGCCGTGCGCAGCGGCGCTCCGGTCGAGCTCTTCACCTTCGGTCACACCGGCGATGCGCTCGCCTTCCTCGCCGAATCGCTGCGCGAGCTCATCCAAAATGAGCCCTCGGCCTCGATCGCGGTCGTCACGCGTTATCCCGAACAGGCAGACGTGTACTACGAAGGCTTGAAGCGCGGCGAGGTCCCCTACTTGCGCCGCATCGCCGAGCAGGATTTTCCGTTCAAACCCGGCATCGACGTGACGGACGTGCGTCAGGTGAAGGGCCTGGAATTCGACTATGTGATCGCAGTCGAAGTGAGCGACGCCGCCTACCCAACCGAGGACGAAGCGCGACATCTACTGCACATCGCGGCAACGCGTGCCGCGCACCAGCTTTGGATTCTGACCACCGCGCGGCCAAGCCCGCTCATTCCCGCCGAGCTGCGGGAACGCGCTTACTGAGGCGATCATGCGTTTTCTCGGCTGGTCCTTGGTCACCTTGTTCGCCTGCGGTTGCGCGACGACGACGGGCGTCGCACCGATCGGCGTCACGACGGACGCGGAGGCACCGGGAGCCCCGCCACCGGCCAAAGCGGCGCCAAAAGAGAGCGTCCCCGAGGACGTGGTCGCGCGGGCCGCAGGGACCTTTCACGCCCGCCGCAACGCCGACGGTGGCAACCTGAGCGAGGCTGCGCTGTTCGACGAGCTGTCGCACTTCGACGTGCTCTGTTTGGGTGAAGCACACGATGAAGCGCGCGACCATTTCGCCGAACTGGCGGTGGTCGAAGGTCTAGCACGTAGAGCTCGCGTTTCGGGGCGCGCCCTGGGCGTCGGCTTCGAGATGTTTCAGGAACCGTATGGTGATGCATTGCGTTCCTACGAAAGCGGTCGCTTGGACGACGCGGGACTGCGCAAGAAAACGCACTACGACGACCGCTGGGGCTTTCCGTACGCCTACTATCGCCCTGTGCTTGCCTACGGCAGAGCATTCGGGCTCTCGCTGAAAGCGCTCAATGCGCCGCGCGAGCTGACGCACGCAATCTCGCAGCACGGCCTTTCGGAGCTGAGCCCGCGATTGCGCCGGGAATTGCCCGATCTCGATCTGACCGACGCCGCGCATCGCGCCCAATTCGATCACTTGATGGCCGATCACCCGGACGCGGCGAACATCGACTTGGACAAATTCTACGAAGCGCAGGTGGTCTGGGACGAGACGATGGCGAGTAATGCGGCGCGCTGGGTTGCCGCACGTGCGCCGTCACGCCAGCTGGTGGTTTTGGCGGGCAGCGCGCACTGTCGGCAAGAAGCCATCCCCGCTCGCGTCGAGCGCCGCGTCGCGGCGCGCGTCGCCAACGTGCGTTTGAGCGCGAAAACTCCGGAAGACAGCGAGGGCTTCAGCTACACGCTGCTCTTCGACGAGAAAAGCTCCGAGCCGTCCGAGTCACGCGACGACGGGTAGCGCCACGTGATCGAGTCTGGTGCGGCGCACATGCATGGTTGCGTCGATACCGATCACGTCGCCTGCGGCCAATGGCTCCCAAACGTTCTCACCCTGTAGTGGCTCGCTCGAAACGATGAAGTGATTCACGCGACTCGTGCTCGGAGCCTCGCACGCCGCCGACAGGCTGGGACACGTGCCGCGGTCCGAACAGCGTGTCTTGTACGTCGAGAAATACAGCTCTTTTCCGCCGTGCGCCGCGACCAGACACTCGCCATTTGTGGCCACCACGGTGAGCAACGCGCGCGTGCCGTCCGTATCGCACACTGACCGCGCGCTGTTCAGGGCTTCCTTCAGTGCTGCGCTGACCGATTCCAAGTCGCAGGTTTCCGTGAGTGAGCCGAAGGCCTCGAGCGCGCTCACGAACAGGAAAAACAGCACCTCACTGTCGGTGTCGCCCATGATGAACCGACGAAAGCGCGG
>DATHOI010000460.1:0-3995 GCA_035485095.1 Polyangiaceae bacterium
CAGCAGTATCGGCTCGTCTTGTACGCGCTTCTTTTGATCGTGATCATGATCGTGCGACCGCAAGGTTTGCTCGGCACGCGCGAGCTGCACCATGTTCTTCGACGTCGAGCAAAGCCCGCGCGCCCCTCGGGGGATGCGTGACTCTACTCGAGCTCCTCAAGGTCGAAAAAACCTTTGGAGGCCTGCGCGCCGTACATGATGTCTCCTTCGCGGTCGAGAAGGGCGCGATCTTCGGGCTCATCGGTCCGAACGGAGCCGGCAAGACAACTCTGTTCAATCTGATCACCGGTGTCTACCAGCCGGACCGCGGCGCCATCATGTTCGCGGGCAAAGATATCGCGGGGTCTCGACCGGCGACCATTGCAGCCTTGGGTGTGGCGCGGACCTTCCAGAATATCCGTATTTTCCGGGCAATGACGGTGGAGGAAAACGTGATGGTCGCCGGTCACCACTTGCACACGGCGAGCATCGTGGACGCGATGCTCCGCAGCCGTCGCTACGAAAACGACGAACGTGCGCTCAGCAAACGCGCAGGCGAGCTGCTCCAAATTCTTGGTCTCGCGGACCTCGCACGCGAGACCGCGGGGAGTTTGCCCTACGGCTCACAACGGCGCTTGGAAATCGCGCGCGCGCTGATGTTGTCCCCTCAGCTCCTTCTCCTCGACGAACCCGCCGCAGGGATGAACAGTCAAGAGGCGCGGACTCTGAACGAACAGATCCGGTTCTTGCGTGACCAGTTGGGACTCACGGTCGTCCTCGTGGAGCACAACATGGCGGTTGTCATGAGCGTGTGCGACACGATCCATGTCGTCGACCATGGTGAGACAATCGCCGAAGGCACTGCGGCCGAGGTTAAGGTGCATCCCAAAGTACTCGCGGCTTACCTCGGTGAAGAGCCAAAACAGGCTGAAATATGAGCGAGAGCGGCCAAGCACAGGCGCCAAGCTCCGATCACGCGCTCGAGCTTTCGGACGTGACCGTCGCCTATGGCGGCATCACTGCCTGCAAACGCATCTCGTTGACTGTGGAGCGAGGCGAGATCGTCACTTTGATTGGAGCGAACGGGGCAGGGAAGTCAAGCGTTCTCAAGTCCATCGTGCAGCTCGTTCCACACGCAAACGGAACCGTGCGTGTGCTTGGCCGAGACGTGAAGGGCATGGCCACGCACCGCATCGTTGCGCTTGGCGTCGCGCTCGTCCCCGAGGGGCGCGCGATCTTTGGCAACTTGAGCGTGCGCGAGAACTTACTGCTTGGTGCATTTGTCGATCGAAACGCGACCGGCATCGCCAACAATCTCGCACGCAGCGTGCAGCTGTTTCCCCGTTTGGGTGAACGCATGGCTCAGAACGCAGGCACGTTGTCCGGTGGCGAACAACAAATGCTGGCCATCGCGCGCGCACTGATGTCCGACCCGAAACTCCTGCTGCTGGACGAGCCGAGCCTTGGACTTGCGCCCAAGCTCGTCACTCAAATATTCGAATCTATTACGCAAATTGCGGCTACAGGAATCACGATTCTGCTCGTCGAGCAAAATACGCGGCTCGCGTTGGAAGTCGCACAGCGCGCCTACGTACTCGTCACGGGCGCAGTCGCACTCACGGGCCCATGTGCCAATCTCAAGACGGATCCCCGTATACGTGAAGCCTACCTCGGCGAAGACATCCAAGCCTAACGCGCTACGTAGTGCGACATCGCCGGCTGACCGCGATCGTACCCCACGCGCGCGCTTCACTTTTCACGGCAACGTGCGCGACACGCGCTACGGTTGGCTGCGTCTGACCCCGGCCTACTCCGTCCATCTCGTGCGTGAGCTGCTGGACGCGCGAACGCAACCTCATTTGCCAGTGCTCGATCCCTTTTGCGGCACTGGCACGACGCTCCTGACTTGCACGGAGCGCGGCATTCCCTGCGTAACACTGGACGTGAATCCATTTTTGGTGTGGCTGGCTCGTGCGAAGGTCGCCAACTACGCGCCGGCTACGCTAAAAAAGGCAGAAATTCTGATCGGCGAGATGCAGCGCGCAGCGCTCGGAAGAAGCAACGCGCCTTGGCTACCTGCGCTCTTTCAGATCGAAAAGTGGTGGGGCAAGCCCACTTTGCATGCGCTGGGCCGCGCGCACGCAACATTGGTGGGCTCCGACGCGGAACCCGCCGCGCAGGACCTCGCCAAGCTTTCGTTCTGCCAGACCTTGATCACGACGGCCAACGTGAGCTTTGGTCATCAGTCGATGTCGTTCGCCGAGTCGGACGCAGCACCAAAGCGCGCAGCGCAACAGGTCGCCACAGCCCTGAGCGACTCATTTTCGCCGATCGCCAACGCAGCAGCGCTGGCCCTTCCCAAAACCAAACGGCGAGCAGTGCTCGGAGATGCCAGAAAAGTAGCCAGTTTCTCGGGCAATCTGCAATTCGGAACCGTCATTACGTCACCGCCCTATGTGAATCGCATGAGCTATGTTCGCGAGCTACGGCCGTACATGTATTGGCTCGGCTACCTCGAACAGCCGCGCGACGCAGGCGAACTCGACTGGCAAGCCATCGGCGGTACGTGGGGCTCTGCGACGAGCCGCGTCGCGGCATGGCGGCTCGAGGACTCATTGCCGCTCACCGGCTTGAGCACGCTCGTCGGGAAGATCGCGCGCAAGAGCGACGTCTTGTCCCGCTACGTGTCGAAGTATTTCTTCGATATGCTGGCCCATGTGCGCAGCATTTCCGAAATCGTCGCACCCGGTGGACAGGTTCATTATGTCGTCGGAAATTCGAAGTTCTTCGACGTGCTAGTGCCAGCCGAGCGACTATTTGCCGAAATTTTCGAGCTTTCCGGGTTCCGCGACGCCATCGTGGTCAGGCTCCGCAAACGCACGAGCAAGCGCGAGCTGTACGAGTACTTAGTGAGCGCTACCAAGCGCTAGCGCACGAGCCGGCTAGGCAGCTCGTTCGAGCATACCGAACGCCGCCACACCGGACCGGCGCAGCGTTCGGCGCAATTCTTCCGCGCGACCATTGGACCAACCCAAGAGCGCCGCCAGTAGTGCCGCCGCCCAGCGGTCGAGAGTGTACTCACCGCAGACCGCGAGGTCCGTGGCTTCCCCACGCAGCGTTCCGCGGAACGCCGCGAGCGTATCGGTGAAGCGCACAGACGGCTGTCGCCCTATCCAAAAGCCGCGTCGAGCAAGAGCGTCGAGCGCCGAGGAATCTAGAGCATCCACGCGAACGGTTCCTTGCTCGAGGAGCTGCGGCAAAACCGCGGCCGCGCGAGACCCGCCTGCTGCCTGAGCAGCGTCGACCATGGCCTGCACGAAGCACTTGAAGGGATCGCCCTGCGGCCGTGCCCTCGCCAAGCTCGGACGCGTCGCGGGCTCGCTGCTGGCTTGGGCGAGCGGAGCTAGCTCAACAGGCGGCGCCAAACGGGCAACGAACGCGTCAAGAGCCACTGAGACCGCCGCCTTGGGAGGCGCGACGACGCCCAGCTCGGCCGAAGGCGGCGCGATCAGCGCGCCGTGCGCTGTCGGGCGCGGCACGCGCAGCGGCCGCGCCGCACTGCAGACCTCCGGACAGATCCACAGGGCTCCGTCGTGGAGCTCTGGATTGTCATTTGGGAACTCAGCTGAATGGCAACGATTCACGGCAGACCCTCGGCCTTCATTGCTACGCCGAACCACGAAATCTGCCAAAAAACGCGACTCCGCTGTCAGAACTTTTCCAGCTCGCGCCGACGCCCCTCGAGCGACTCAGAGCTGGATGTTGATCGTCTTGGCGTTGCCCGCGTTGACACCATCAGCTGGCACCGCAACGCCGTGCGCAATCAACATATAGTTGATGATGGCCCAGTACTCTTCCGGCTTGAGCGTGCCAGCATTGTTCTTGGGCTGCGGCATGCGCACACTCACGTAGTCGTACAAGTCTTGCGCTGTACGGAACGGCCCGCGCGTCGCCATACCGGGCACACGCGCAGCATCCGTTGGCGTTGGCGCGTTCGCCTGGAACGCGGGATTCGA
>DATHOI010000461.1:0-4080 GCA_035485095.1 Polyangiaceae bacterium
GACCGCGGCCACTACGCCCACGCGCAGCAAGGACAGTGCGATGTTCGTCAGCCCTGCCTTGGGCGAGAACATTTGCTGCAACTTGCTGAGCGGATCGAGGCGTTCGAACTTGGGCTCGAGCAGCTCGAAATTCGGGGCAAACCCCGCTTCGACGAAACCGACGGCCGCGCCTGCAATGGATGCCGCGATGGCCACGGGCAAGCAACCGACGGCGACGACGAGCAACGCTTCTCGAGCGACGACACTGATGTCACCGCGGCCGAGCGAAAGCGACTCCTGAAAGCAGCGCACGCAGAATGCGTGCAACGTGCCGACGAACGAGCCAGCGCTGGAACCCACCACCAGCAATACCGCGATCGTGGCAGCGACCGGCCCGATGTCTTTCGAGCGGGCAAACTGACCCTCTTCTCGTGCGTGGCGCCGCCGTTCTGGGGTTGCGTCTTCTGTTTTCTCCGTATCGTCCGATTCAGCCATGGCTGAGCGAACCTTGGGCGACGAGGACGAGGTCCTCTATCTTGTAACCGGCTCGTGAAACCTCGGACAGAAACCCGTAACCGAAATCGGGCATGACGAGGATCAGCACCAAACCGCCCGTGGCGAGTGTCACCGCGAAGCCGACCGAGAAGATTTGCATCGCGGGGGCGGCGCGCGCGATGAACGCCAACGCGATGTGAGCAGTAAAGAGCACGGCGATCAGCGGGATGGCGATGCGCACGCCGTTGGCGAGCGCGTCCGCGCTCATGGCCAAAATGCTGGGCACGGCGAGCGCCGGATTTCCGAGGGACCCGACTGGTACGACGCGAAAGCTGTGCAACACCGCGGCGATGGCAATCCGATGCAGTCCCGCGATCAGCGCGAGCAGCGTCGCGAAATTGCGCAGCACGGTGCCGAGCACGTTTTGCATATTGCGCGTTTGCGGGTCGAAAATCTGCGCGATGCCGATGCCCATCATGGGTGCGATCAGCTCAGCGGCGATCTCGGCCGTGGCGATCACCAGGCGAACCACGAAGCCAATGCCCAAACCGAGCAGGAATTCCGTGCCCGTCGCGAAGCACATGTCCGTAAATGGCTTCTGCGCCAGCGTGGGTGAAACGCCGTGCGCAGCTAGCGCGAGCAAGACAACCAGACCACCGCGCACGCGCATCGGCGCGGGAGTCCAGGCCAACGGTGCCGCGATCACCATGCCCGTGATGCGCACCATCTCGAGCGCCAGCGTCGCGCCCTCCGTGCGCAGCAATGCGTCGAGTGCGTTCACCGCGTGACTTCCGAGATACTCGAAATCGTCCGCGCCGTGTAGTCGACGAGCTGCTTCATGCTCCAGGAACCGAGCACCGCCAGGGTGGCTCCCACCACCAGCAGCTTGCTGACGAAGCTGATGCTCGCTTCATTGACCTGGGTCGCGGCCTGCAGCACGCCGACCACGAGACCCACGAGCAGCGCGGCGAGCAAGGTCGGACCCGCCACGATCGCCGCTACCATGAAGGCGTTCTTGAACAGCTCGACCGCGCCGTCGGTCGTCACGTGTAACTCCGCAGCAGTGAGCCTGCGACCAGGTTCCAGCCATCGACCAGCACGAACAGCAGCAGCTTGATGGGCAGGCTGATGGTCGAGGGCGGAACCATCATCATACCCATGCTCATCAAGAGCGAGGCGACCGCCAAGTCGACGACCAAAAACGGCAAGAGCACGATCACGCCCATTTGAAAGGCCGTCGTCAGCTCCGAGATCACGAATGCCGGCATCGCCAGCCGAAGCGGCACGTCGTCGGCGGTCTGTGGCAACGGCGTGCTCGTGGCGTCGTAAAATAGCTTCAAATCGGCTTCACGCGTCTGCCGGAGCATGAAGCGTTTGAGCGGCAGTGCGCCGGCCTCGAGCGCTTGCATGTCGGTGATCGTGCCAGCCTGGTACGGATCGACCGCCGCGGTTTTGATCTGCTCGGCGACCGGCGACATCGTGAACACGGTCAAAAAGATCGAAAGTCCCATGATGACCTGCGTGGGCGGGCTCTGTCCGGCGCCGACACCTTGCCGCACGAACGACAGCACCACCACCGTGCGTACGAACGACGTGGTCGTCAGCAGAATCGCCGGCAGCAGCGAGAGCAGCGTGAGGACGAGCAGAATCTTGAGCGATGGCGCAAGCTCGCTCGTCTTGAGCAGGTCTGCGGGATCCATTACGCGCGCGGTTCCTTCAAGCGCGCGAGCAAACCTTGAGCTTGACCTTCAACGTCCACCATCAGCGGAGCGCGCCGTTCGCTGGCCGGTTTGGCTTGCGAGCGGGTGAACGTGTCCCGCGTTTGACCAGCCAATTGACTGGCAGCCGAATCGTCAGCCGCAGGTTTCGCGAAACCGCCGATCGCGTCTTTGAGCACCTCGCGGAAAGATCGGCCGATGCCCGCGGGCCGCTCGATCGGTTCCGGATCGCTCTGCACGCGCACGCCGATGAGCGGACCTTGCGTGACCAACCGTGGTCGCTGGACGGCGAGAGCGGATTCGTTCTCTTGTTCGTCCGCGTCGATCCAGCCGAGCTTGCGCACGGCGCTCTCGGTGACACCGAGCAAGATCTTGCGACCGCCCACTTCCGCGAGCACGAGCTCAGCGCGGTGCCCGACGCGCGTCGAGCTCAGCACGCGCAACCCTGCCGTCGATTTACGGGCCGGCTTGTTCTTCCTCTGCCGCAGAAAAAGTGCTGCGCCGCCCAGCACGCCGGTCAGTGCCAAGACCGCGAGGCTGCGCCCCACACCTACGGTGGCGCCGCTCGCTGGGTGGCTCACCTGCGGGGTGGTGCGCGGCGCGAGCCAGGAGCGCGGCGTCACCGAAGCGTCGGGAGCCTCATCCGCAAACGCCAGCGTCTGGCTGAACAGGCCGCCGAACAGCACCAGGAGCGCGGCGAGAATTCGCTGACGCCGGGGTGTCATTCTTTTGAACCTCCGCGCGACCGACTGTCTTCGGCCACGACGACTTCCGTCAGCCGGATGCCGTAACGCTCGCCGATCACGACTGCTTCGCCGCGGGCGATCAGGCGGTTGTTGACGTACACGTCGAGGGGCTCGCCGTTGACCTTGCTGAGCTCCAAAATCGAGCCCGGACCGAGCCGCAGAATTTCGCCGATTCGCGCTGTTTTTCGGCCTAATTCGATGGTCAGCTCGACGGGCACGTCCATCACGAAGTTCAGACTGTCGTGAGAGCCCTGATGGCCAGATTGGGGGAACGGCCCGGCTTGCGACACGCCTTTGGGTGGCGGCGACGAGGGGCTCTTTTCGAAGGCGTTTGGGATGGGGGGTTGCGCGCTTGCGTCGCTCATACCCCCGCCCTCTTCAAGCTTCGTGCCGACCCTTGATCTCGATGGAAAGCTGGCCGCGCGAGATGACCGGCACGCCCACGAACTTCTTGGCACCCGCGACGCGCACGACGACCGCGTCGTCCACCGCAGTCTCGAGGCGGAGCACTTGGCCAACTTGTAACGCCAGCACGCGGCGCAGCCCGAGCTTCACGCTGCCAAGCTCGGCCACGACCTCCACGGGCACCTCCGACAGGGCTTCGGCCATGCGCGGGTCGCCGCTCTGGACGGGCGGAGCATCGTTTTCACGGGCGGCTGACTCGAGCGCCTCGGCGCCGATCGCGATCGAAATCCGGGCCGCGCCCGCGATGCCTTCGAACGTGCAATCGACGCTCAAACCATCCGGGAAGCCCGCTTCCCGCTCGTCACCGCTGGCGACGCTGTGTGCGAATTCCACCGCCAGGGTGATGCCGACCTCGGCCTTGACGGCCAACGCGAAGTCTTCGGCCAGCGCGCGCGTGATGCGCGTCACGAGCGCGGTTTGGGCCAGCGTGAGGCCACTACCGAGGCTCGTCGAGCTCGCACCGTCACCGCCGAGCACGCCCTCGAGCAGGAGACTCAAGGCCTCCGAGTTGAGCGTCAGCAAACCCCAAGCTGGGCCATCTGCCGCCTCCAGCAGTACCTCGTAGATCGGGCCCTGGGTGACCACACGCTCAGCGCCCAAATCTACGATCGCGACCGCGTCTGCCACGATCCGAGCACGGCGCTTGACCAAAAAAGGCAAGCTGCGCTTGGCGGAGC
>DATHOI010000462.1:0-7309 GCA_035485095.1 Polyangiaceae bacterium
GGTCGCGAGCAACCCATCCCCCGCGCCAGCGAAGCCAGTGCCCACTCAGCCGCCGCGCGTGGGTTTGGATGGCGTGGCGCGCGTGGAAGCGCCAGCGACGGTGTCACCGGGGCCACGCCTGTTCGCAAAGGCGCTTCGGGCGTGGGTGTTCGCGACGCCGTCAGCGTCGGCCGCCAAGCTCGGTTATCTACGCGCGGGCGCGTCGTCGGCGACTACGGCCAAGCCGGCGGGGTTCGACGGTTGCCCCGGAGGCTGGTTTCATGTCGAGCCCGAAGGCTACGTGTGCGCCGGACCAACGGCGACGACTGACGCGCACGACCCGGTCGTGATTGCGACTGAAAACACGTTGCCCGATGTCACGCGGCGCCTACCGTACATTTACGGAACGGTGCGGCGGCCAGGTCCGATCTACGGGCGAGTGCCGACGGCAGCGGAGCTGGCACAAGCCGAGCCCGATCTCGCAGAGCGCATGAACACATGGCTCGCCGCGGACGGTGAGGTCGGCGCGCACTACGCGCCGCAGGTCTGGTTGAATGGGAGCGCGCAAGTGCAGGACGCCGCGCTGGCGTGGCAAGCCCACAGCAGCGACCCCCTACCCAAGTTCTTGAGCGCCGACGGCACCGCGCCAGGTTTGGGCGCGGGCGGAGCCGTGGTGGTCGATCACATGAAGCCGAAAGTCGGCTATTCGCTGCTCGAGACATTTCTGAGCGCAGGGCGCCGCTACGGCGTAACGACGGACCTCACGCTCGTACCGATCGATCGCTTGCGGCCAATCCAGGGCTCGAGCTTTCATGGGGTCGAAATTGGCAAGGACGTAGCGTTGCCGTTTGCCTTCGTGCGCTCACCGGACGCCAAGTATTGGGAGCTCGACAAGCGCTCGCACAAGTTCCGCGAGGGCGCGGCGGCGGAGTACCGAGCCGCCGTCCACCTGACCGGGAAGCAGCAATTCTTCCATGGCCGATTGCACTTCGAGGTCGACGGCGGGAAATGGTTGAGTGACCAAGACGCATCGCGTGTCGATCCGGCGCGGCGCATGCCCGCTTGGGGGAAAAACGGCGAGAAATGGCTGGATGTCAACGTGACGAAGCAAACGCTCGTCGCTTATGACGGCACGCAGCCCGTGTATGCCACGTTGGTTTCGAGCGGGGAGGCGGGGCTCGACGATCCCGCGCACACGACCGCTACCAAGCGGGGCATCTTTCGGATCCACACGAAGCACCTATCGACCACCATGGCCTCCGACGAGGTGGGCGAGGAATTCGAGCTGCGCGACGTACCGTACGTGCAGTACTTCGAAGACGGCTACGCGCTGCACGGCGCATATTGGCACGACCGCTTCGGCGTGCCGAAGAGCCATGGCTGCATCAACCTCGCGCCGGAAGATGCCCGGCGCTTGTTCTTCTTCACCGAGCCAGAGGTGCCAGTCGGTTGGCACGCGCGGCTGCTGCCGCTCAAAGGCACGGTCGTGTTCATTCACCCGTGAGGGTGATACGCGAGTCAGAGCGGAGAGCCGCCGGCTCCCGTGTCGGCGCCGCCTTCGTTCGCGGAACCGGCCAAACCGCCGCTACCTGCAGCGCCTGAGCCGCCGCTGCCCGCGGTCCCTGAGCCGCCGCCGCCCGCCCCGGAGCCACCGTTAGCCCCTCCTTCGCCAATCGTAGCGCCCGCGGCACCGGCGTTCCCCGACGTTGCACCGGCCGCGCCGCCGACGCTCGCGTCACTCGTGCAGCCGACTGAAGACGAAGACAATGAAACGGGCGTAGTGACCAGCGTTACTGCACCTGGGCTGGAGGGGTAGGGGAGCAGCGAATCCCCGATCAGTTGCGCCTGGATGTAGTGCACCTGGCTCAACGTCGGATCTTGGGGCGTCTGCGGGTGGACCAGGCTCGTGAGGTCGATCTGGACGTTGGCCGTAGCCGCCCTTTGAGTAATGAGCGGGGGACCCCCCATGGTCTCGAGCAAGCTGACGCTCAGGGTGCCGCACTGCGGTTGCGTGCCGCAATAGTACGGTGGCTTGAGGAACCAATTCAGCGGATCGAGGTGCACGACGAGCGTGTTGTCGCAGCCGAGCGTGTTCGAATCAGTCGCCGGCACACCGAAGGACAGAACAGGAGGACCACCGGGTGCGATCAACGTCGTATCGGTCGTGCTACTGCACGCTTCGAATACGCCCAACGCCAGTACAGCCAGCGCAGCCCACCGCGCCAGACGCGCGCCGCTCGGTCGCCTCACGCTCGGCCTCGCGGTAATGCTTTGAGCTCGGCGTCGTCGAGGGCGACGCGCTCCGGATCGATCTTGAAACCTTTCACGCTTTGTTCGAGCTCCTCGGCGAGGCGCTGTAGGCGCTCTCCCTCATTGACGGCGTTTTCACTGGAACCGACCGCGGCTCCGGCGATGCGCTGCACGGCATCCATGTTGCGGGCGATTTCATCCGATGCGATGGCCTGCTCTTGCACCGCGGACGCCGTGTCGTCAATGACGCTGATCAGGGTTTTGAGGTCGGCCAGGGTCGTTTCGACGAGGCCGGTGCCTTCCTCCACCTCTCGAGTGCCGAGTTGCATACTGCGCACGGCCTCCCCGGTTTGGTCGCGAATTGCCGCAATCAGGTCCTCGATGTCGCGCGCGCTCTGGCCGGTGCGCTTGGCGAGCGAGCTCACCTCGTCGGCCACGACCGCAAAACCGCGCCCATGCTCGCCGGCGTGGGCGGCCTCGATCGCTGCGTTGAGCGCTAACATCGAAGTCTGTTCGCTGATCTGACGGATCACCTCCACGATGTTCCCGATGCGCTTGCCGCTCTCGCCCAGGGCGGCAATGCGTTGTCCGGCCTCTTCGACCGTCTTCCGAATTAGCTGCAGGCGTTGGATCGCGCGCGTGACGGCTTCGCCGCTCTGTTTGGCGGTGCGCGTGGCTTCGGCTGCATTTTCGGCCACCTGCTGAATGGAGGACGACAGCTCCGTGACCGCCGCGGTCGAGTTCGAGACCTTGGCCGCCTGCTCCTTGGCGCCGTCTAGCAACTTGCGACTCATGCCAGAGATCTCGCCGCTCGACGAGTTGACCTGAAAGGCCGTGCGCTGAACGCTGGCCGCCAGGCTATGGATCTTGGCGAAGACTCGGTTGAGGTTGCCGGCGAGCTCACCGAGCTCGTCATTGGTTTCCACCTCGAGGCGCCGGCTCAGGTCACCTTGGCCGCGCGACAGCTCCTCGGTCGCGCTGATGTAGCGACGTAGCGGTCCGGTGATTTGCACTGCCAGAATGAAGCCCATGATCACCGCGATCAGCAGGCCCAGCCCGAACACGGCCATCACCTCCTTGAACTCTTGACGCACGGCTTGCGTTTTGGATTCGCGCGAACGGACCAGGTAGAGCGAGCCAAGCAGCGAGGCATCGGGGTCGTTGCTGCCCGCGTAGCCAGTCACCGGCGCAGTCCAAAAATCGACCAACCCTTTGTCACCGAAGTCGAGCACGGGCACCATGTCGTTGCCGTCTCTCACTTTGGTCGGGTTGCGCATGGCCTTCAAAAGGAGCGCATTTTGATCGGAAGGCAGCGACGATGCGACCACCTCCGAATCGTTAGTGACGAGCGCGAAGTTGTATTGGTTGTCGGCGCTGGTGCCCGAACGGGCGGCCACTTCGTCGAACCAGCGCGCTAGATCTTGGCCCAGGATCACCGAGCCCACGAGCTTGTCCCCGTTCCGCACGGGGGTGCCGGACACGCGGTACACGCGGTGGTCGATCAACGCGAACTTGCCGTGTACGACTTTGCCTTCGCGCAGATCCGAGAACAACCGAGACGAGCGCCATTCGCTATCCGATGGCCGCTTGGCGGCGGGCACGCCGAAGATGGTGCCCGCGGTATCCACGATCGCGAATAGATCGGGCGCGGCGGTGCCTTGCAAGGCCTCGATCGTGCGTCTTTCGGCGTCGCTGACTTTCGCTACGTCACCGGCGGCCAACGCGACTCCGAGGTCGGCATCGCTCGCGAGCACCTTGACCACGGAGAGCTCGGCTGTGCCACGCGCGTTTCCCAGATCCAACTCGCGGTTGAAGTCACGCTTCAAGTACTGGCCGGTGCCCTCGGCCGCGCGGATCTGATCGGACGCCTTCCATGCGCCAAGTGCCACCACCACCGCTGTGACGATGATGATGGTTCCCATGATTTTCCCGCGCAGACTGAGCTTGGGCCAGCGCATCGACTCTCCTGGTCGGCGAGCATGTGGCCGCGACCGAAGCCGACGTTAGTGCCCCGAGCCAGAAGTCGCAATTACAAGCGGACTCGGCATAACTTCGCTTCGAAACTGCCCTTCAGGCTCGTCGCGACGTGATCCGCGTCGCCCGCGAATTCGAAGGCGAGCATGCCGCGCACCCGGCCGTCCTGCGTCGTGGCTACACTTTCGAGCTGAATTTCCCCACCCTCAGGCAACACGAAGCTCCGGTGCCCGAGCCGGATCGTGGGTAAAGCATAGGGCCGCTCGGGCTGCTGCTCGGTGCCTCCGTGCGCCAGGTGACCGGCCCAAATGTAGCTGCCCGGCCCGAGCTCCGCGTCATTGGGAGTGATCACCGTGACTGTCGCGCTGGTGTCGTCGTCAGCAGGCTCGACGAAGGAATCACAAGATGCCGCGTAGCTCGCCAGCGTGATCTTGAGCTCGCGGCGCGACCCGGGCAAAACCAAGTACTCGGCGTAGCTCGAGACCGGACGAAACTCGCGCTGGTCTTTCGCGTCTGGTCCGGCGATCACGTACACCTCGGCGCCGCTCCGCCCATGACACGAGACGAGCAGAACGGCCGCAATCGAGAGACCGGTGCGAACGGCTAGCCCACCCGAGCGCGCTCTGCTCAAGCCGAGAGCACGGCTTGCGGCCGATCGAGCGAAAGCGGCCAAGGCCGGTCGCGGAGCGGTTTGCACGTGCGCGCGATCGCTTCGCGCGCTTGGCTCGCCGTGGGACGCTTTCTGGGATCTTGTCTGAGACACGCGGCTAGAACGAGGGCAAATTCGGAGTATTCAGGGATCTGCGCGAACTCGGCCAGGCGATCCGGCCAACCGTCGTGCGCCACGTGAAGTGACAGGATGCGTGACTCGTCTTCGGCGTCGAACAGCAGCTGCGCCGTGAGTGCCTCGTACGCCATGCAGGCGAAGGCGTAAATATCGGCGGGCAAGGGCGAGGGAACATAGTCGGCCGGTACGGTGCCGAGCACCTCGGGCGAGCAGTAATCGAGCGTACCGCAGCCGGGCCGGAGCTTGCGACCGCTGAGCCCGAAATCCACGAGCACCGGTGTTTCGCCATCGCGCAAGATGACGTTCGACGGCTTGAGATCGAGGTGCCCAACGCTCGCGCCGTGCATCGCCTCGACGCCGGCAAGAATCCCGTCGAGGTAGTGAAAGACTCGGTCCGTGGTCAATGCACGGCTGCGAATCAAGCGATCGAGCCCGAGCCCCCGAATCAACTCCATCACCAGGATCGGCTTCGGGCGCGCCGCCAAGTCGAACGTCACGAAGCGCGCCAGGTTCGCGTGCTGCGGCAGCGACAAGAGCGCGCCCGCCTCTTCTCGGAAGAGCTGCAAAAATTCTTGCTCCGACAGACTGCGCGCCGTCGTCGGATCATAGGCAGGGACTTTGAGCGCGAAGCCTTCGGCCTTGGTGTTCTTCCGCTCCTCGATGCGGCGCACCATGAACACGGAGCTTGCTCCTCCGCTGCCCAGAGCACGGACGACGTAAAATGCACCGATTGTCTTTTGCGGCAAAAGCCAATCGGGGAGCGCAGTGCGGCGCTTCTCGAGTGGAATCGCCTGCAAATCGCTGGGCGCGGCCACGGGCAGCCCCGAAATACGTTCGAGCACCCGCGCAATGGCCGACGCGATGGCCAGCGGCAGGTCCGCCACGACCTCTTTGACTGCCATGGCCAACTGCTGCGCGTTCGGCGGCACACCGGAACGCACCGTGCGCTCCACGAGCGCAGAGAGCGGCGGCACGTCAGCAACGACGGCGATGGCCATCGGGTCCTCTTCGACCACGCGACGCAGCGCGCCGGCGATCAGTCGGCGAAGCGCGTCGATTGAAAGCTCGAGCTCGGAGAGGACGTCGCTGCCACCGCCCGAATTGTCTACCAGCTCGGCCTGCCCGCGCGCCAGCGCAACGGTCTCGAGCGCACGCCCCAAACGCTGCATCACGCGACGCAAGGCTTCACCGCGGTACGAGCCACCCGCGCCGAGCCCGCGACTGAGCGTCAGTATCCGCTCGGCGACGCGACTCACGTCTTCTTGAGGGATCAGCTTGAGCCCCTCGAATACGTGACCTTCCGCCGCATCGGCAGACTCGAGCTGCGGGTTCAAGAAGCTCACGTACGCCGCGAGCACGGTGCGGACATCGGGGTTCGTGGAGGCTTCGGCAATCGACTCGAAGCTGTGTGGCTCGAACAGGAAATGCGCCACCGACAAGAGTAAATCGCTCGGTTCGGAGACGCCCTCCCTCACAGCGGAGTCGAAGCTGCGCGCCAAGGTCGCGCAGGCAATGCGGTGCACGAGGGGGTCCGGTTTGCTCGCTAAGCGGCGCAGCATGACCTGCACTGCGCGGCGCACCCGACCACGGACGCCCGTGTCATCCTCGCTGCGCGCGCCTTCTAGATCCACCAGGTGAAGGAGGGCTTTGAGCCGGCGCTGTTCACCGAGCGCGGCGCCATTGGAGTGCTCGGCTTGTTCAGCGCTCGATTCGGCATCGAGCACCCACGTGCCCAGGCGATCATACAAGCGATCGATCTCGGGCATCCCTGCGTCGTTTTCGCCCGGACGACGTCCGAGGAGCAGGAGCCCCGAAAGCCGCGGCGTTTCGAGCACACCGAGATCGAGATCAGCCAGCGCGCCGACGACGTACGGCAGCACCTGCAGATCGTGCGGGTCATGCGAACCGATGAAGTCCATCGCACGGTGCGCGGCAGCGAGCGCATTGGTGGCTAGCTCATGCGCCACGCGGGCACCTTTGGTCTCGTACGCAATGAGGGCGCGCCGCACGGCGCCGACCAACTCGGTCTCTTCGTCCAGCTCGCGGTCCAGAATACGGATCGTGCGTTCGGCGACTCCGCGCAGCACGGAGCCTTGAGTCTGAGCGCGCGACGCGAGCGTCTTTCGCAGCATTTTCGCGGCATTTTCGCCGAACGTCGTGCTCGACAGGTCGCTCAGCAACGTCGCGACGGCCTCGGCCACGTCGGGCCGGCGCGTCGCGGCGAGGATGTCGAGCAACGTTTCCGCGGTGTCTGGCTCGGCTTCGATAGCGCGAGGCAAACCGAGCACCATCGTCGCAATGATGCCTGGATCGGCCTCG
>DATHOI010000463.1:0-3035 GCA_035485095.1 Polyangiaceae bacterium
GACGGAGCGCCGCACGCAGGTCGGCGTCCAGTCGCGCTACCACCTGGTCGTCGATCACGTTCGCACGCTCCGCCCGATTCACCATCAGCCGAGCCCACGAAGATAACATCCTTTTTGCGCGCTCGCTCGATTGGTGCCGAGTGACACTCCGAGCCAACACCGAATTTCCACTCAGTACCGTCCGCGTTCACAGCCGGGGGTTCCGTCATTCGGCCGGGCTCGCCCTTTTCGAGTCGAGCAGGAAAGGTGGTAGTGTCTCCTCCTCGTCGCCATCAACACGTTGCTATGTCATTCATGGAGGCTCGCCCAGTCATGCAAAAAGGCGCTCTTAGTCGCTCGACATTGTGTTGGCTGGTGCTCCTTGGTTGGCCTCCGGTCCTGATGTTGAGCTGCCAAAAGACGGACGATCCACCGCCCGCGCAAGCGGGCTACCCCCAGTCAACGCCTGCTTCAGTCCAACAAGCGCCCGGATATGGCGACGGCACGGCTCAGCAAGTCGCTCCTATGGTGGCGACTGCGCCCGTAACGCCAGCTGCAGCCCCAACCGCAACGCTTTCGCAGCCTGGTCCGCTCGCTCTGCCGTGCCAGGGCGACGGGCAATGCCTGACTCATCACTGTAACATTGCCGCGGGCAAATGCGCGTGGCCCTGTCAAACTGACGACGACTGCATGCCCGGCAATCGATGTGTCGCGCCCGCTTGCCTGCCCAAACTCCAGTAGGTTCTATGCTTACATGACGACCTCTGCTCTATCTGAATCGGACTACGAGTCGGTTGCCCATCCGGAGCTGCAAGCGCTCGTCGCCAGTCTCGACGCGATCGAGAGCGACGAGGTCGAAGCCGAGCTCGCTAGTGACATCCTGACCATCGAATTTTCCGACAGCACCCGTTACGTGCTCAATTCACACCGCGCAGCTCGCCAAATCTGGCTCTCAGCCGAGCGCGCCGCGTGGCATTTCGATTTCTTGCCCGAGAAAAAGGCATGGGTCGCCGCCAAGACGGGCGACGAGCTCTGGGCAACCGTGACTCGCTTGCTGTCGAAGAAACTCGACCAAACGGTGACGCTACGCTGAGCTCGAAACCTCAGCGTGTAGCCGGCTCGACGTGCAACCGCAGCACTTCCTCACCGAGCGCGTAGTCCTTGGCTGCCTCGTGTGCCTCGAAGACGACCTCGGTCGCCAAGCATTCTTGGCTCAAGTGTCCTTCGCCGCTCCGAACGACACGCAGTAGGCGCTCACTGCCGTGCACCCAGAGTTTGATCCGCGCACTGAATTCGAGACCGAGATCCTTGCGAGCCGCTTGCACTCGGCTCACCACCTCGCGCAAGAGCCCTTCGTCGACCAAGGCTTCGGTGAGGGTCGTGTGCAGCACCACCACCCCAACACGCCCGGTTTCTGCGGCAAATCCGGGCGCAGCTTCGGCGCTGACTTGGATTTCTTCGGGGCCGAGCTCGTAGCTCTCACCTTCGACGACAATGCAAACTTTGCCCGTGCGTGAGAGCTCGGCGTAGAGCGCGCTGCCGTCAGCGGTTTCCAAAGCTTTCTTCGCGACCTGCACGTTCTTACCAAGGCGCGGACCAAGCGCGCGAAAGTTCGGCTTGATGCGGAAGGAGACCGCGCCGTCCTCGTGACCTGGGAACATGAAGCGCACTTCGTGAACGTTGAGCTCCTCTTGGATCAGTGGCTTGTACTCGGCTAAACGCTCGAGGAGCTCCTTGTCGTTGAACACCACGTCCGCGCGCTCCAGCGGTTGCCGCACCTTGAGCTTGTTCGACGTGCGGACGCTCAAGCCGAGGCTAACGATGTCGCGTACGGCGCGTGTTTCCTGAACCAGGCGTTGATCGATCAACGCTGCATTTTCCTCGGGAAAGCGGTCCAAATGCACACTCGCCGCAGCGCCCGGCGCGCCGCATTGAACGAGCAGATTCTGATACATTTCCTCGCTCAAAAACGGCACGAAGGGCGCAATAAGCCGGCTCAAGGTCGCGAGCGATTCGTGCAGCGTTGCGTAGGCGTCACGCTTGTCTTCGTCGAGCCCAGAGGCCCAGAAACGCGAGCGACTGCGGCGCACGTACCAATTGGACAAGCTGTCAGCTAACTCGATCAGCGAGAGAGCCGCGTCGTAGCTCATGTACGCGTCGAGCGCTTGACGGACATTTCGGATCGTCAAGTGGACCTCACTCGACAGCCAACGGTCGAGCAGGTTGCGCTCCGCGACGGGGCGCCCTGCATGCGTGGGGTTCGATGGGTCCCAAGCGTCGATGTTCGCGTAGATCGTGAAGAACGAATACACGTTGCGGATCTTGATCAGGAAGTCTTTTTGGAGCGTGCGAACGTTGCGCAGCGAGTGGCGCGTGTTGCTCCACGGCGGCGAGGAAGCGTAGAAAAACCAGCGAAAAGCATCGGCACCTGGCGCCGGCGTATGCGGGTCCTCCACCGTCACTCGTTGTTCGAATGGCGCGCGCGGCACCTCCTGCGGCAGCGTACCGAGACCTGACGCGATCGGCAGTGCGATGAGCGCGGAGCGGTCTGCCTCCGAGAGCACGAGGACACGACGCGGTAGCTTCTTCAAGACGCGCAGCTTGAGAGGGACGCGACGCTCAGCGCGATCGGGTCGGTAAACGACGATGTTCGCGCCGTCCTCCAAGTCCATCCCCTCCAAATCTTCACGCGCGATCAAGGCTTCGCCCTGGGCGGCGACTTGTCCGTTGGCCTCGGTCAAGACGCCGAAATCCATGCGAACGCGATCGAGGATGATATCGGGCGGCGTGTAATTGCCCTTGCTTTTCGCCTCCTTTTTGCCGTCTCGGTCGCACACGTGGCCGAGGACGATGCAGGTCTGGAAAGGGTGCGGCAGCTCGCGAACACGGCTCAGGCCGAGGCGCTGTTGAGTTTCCCGATCGAAGACCAACGAGGAGATCATCAGCAGGGAATAGAACCAGCCACGAGTCTGATCGATGGCCTCGCTGATGAAGTCCGCTGGGAACGCGGCGTCGAACTTCTCGGCGGAACCCGTTTCATGGGGAAAACCCCACTG
>DATHOI010000464.1:0-2039 GCA_035485095.1 Polyangiaceae bacterium
ACGAATGATTTCGGCTGCTGATTGAATCATGCTTTCTATCCTAGTCAGTCGGCAGCGAAGAGGGGAGTAACAATGTCGTCGTGAATCCCGGCAAGGGAGGAGTCATCCAGCGCCGGGCTCGACCGCGGCCAAACGACTGCACCTTTTCTGCTGCCGCGAGCGAGTCGAGCGCTCGCTGCACGGTGCGCTGGCTCGTTCCAAGCGCAAGCGCCAGAGCCGAGCTTGACCACGACTCACCGTCGGCGAGGAAGGCAAGCACTGCTGCATGTTCCTCATCGACAGGCCGCGCCAGCACGACAACCTCTCGTGCGTGGCGCGGCGTAAGTGCAAATCCTCGCTTCGTCGCGCTGATGCTGGCCAGCGGCCGAAGCTCCTTGCGAAGTCGCCCGACTTCGACTCGCAACCGTGCGCGATGCGATTCATCGGCGAGCTTCGCTCCGAATGCCCTGGCGAGGAGCAGGTCCCTTGGCACATCTCCCGGCCACGCTTCGCCCAGCACTCGCGCGAGCGCAAACAACACCGGGCGTCCTGTCAGCGAAACGACCATGCGCGTGTCACACACGACATGACGGCACGCGTCCACGACGAGCGCTTTCGACGCCAGCAACGTTTCAACCTCTTCGAGCAGGAGAAGTCGCTCTTTTCCATTCGCGATCAGGCGCGCCGCCGGCGTGTTCAGCATGAGAGATGCGCTTTCAACCTCCGCCGTCAGCGCAGGGATACGTGCGTGGCGCGCGGCGCGCTCAGCCCGGGCGAGCGCAGTGCGCGCCGCTTGCGTCCGCAGGCGTCGTATCGCGATCCCCGCAGCTGCCAGCTCGTAGGCGACTTTCGACGCAGGCGGGAAGGGAGTGGGGTCAAGCTCGTTGAGCGTGCGTTCAGCCTCGTCGAGGCGCCCGATCAGGAGCAGTCGTCGGACCTCGAGATACCGCGCATGCTCGGCATTCAACCGGTCGCCGTGCTCTTCGAGTGTCGCCCGCGCCGCGTCGAGTGCTTTCGCAGGCCAGCCCAGCTCGCGCGAGGCGAGCGCGATCTCGGCCTCCGCGACGACACACCTAGCGCGGGCAACGGCTTCTTTCGGACCGAAGGCACGCGCAGCACTTCGCAGCAGTACCTTTGCTCGTACAAGATCGCCGAGCTGCGCCATCGCAATGCCTCGAAGCGCGAGTGCAGGCGCATCGTCGCGCAGCGCAATTCGCTTCAATGCGCCGAGTGGATCACCCGCTGCGAGCGCACGGGCTGCGGCCGTGATCAGTGAGTCCATCGAAATCCCGCCACACTTGTCACTCCCAGCATTTCTTTATCCTGCGCTAAATCTATCTCATGACCCAGGAACCACGTCATATCGAGAACAGGACGACCAAAAACATCCAATAAGGAGAGACAAAACCCATGACGACGACTACTTCACCTGAGAACGACCAAGGACAAGGAGAGCAAGCCATGAAGATACAATCGATCGTTTCACACGAGGAGTGGTTGAAGGCCCGCGAACAGCTTCTCGTGAAGGAGAAGGCCTTGACCCGCGCCCGTGACGCGCTGGCCGCAGAGCGTCGGCGGATGCCATGGTTTGCCGTGGAGAAAACATACGCATTCGATGGCCCCAAGGGCCGGGCGGGCCTGCTCGACCTCTTCGACGGCCGCCGTCAGTTGATCGTCTACCGCGCTTTCTTCGAGCCCGGCGTGCATGGCTGGCCGGAGCATGCCTGCATCGGCTGTTCTCTGGGGGCCGACCAGGTCTCTCACCTCGCTCACCTGAACGCGCGCGACACGACCCTCGTGTATGCCTCACGAGCCCCGCAAGCCGACATCACTTGCCTGAAGGCGCGGATGGGTTGGGAAATCCCCTGGTACACCATCACCGACAGCTTCGACGCCGACTTCGGGGTGGACGAATGGCACGGCCACAACGCGTTCATCCGCGACGGCGAGCGCGTGTTCCGCACCTACTTCATCACCACGTCGGCGATTGGCGAGATGCCGAAGCCCGGCAGCTAGACGATGTCGATGGCGTATATACCGACGTGCGGACTGACGTTGCT
>DATHOI010000465.1:0-4858 GCA_035485095.1 Polyangiaceae bacterium
CCAATGGCAGACGCTCGCGCTACGCTTGCCGAAACCGCGCGCGCTTCTGCTCCGCGAATGGCGGGAGCGCGAACGAATCCCCGCGCCAATCTAAGGGTCTGGCGCTAAGCCAGCGCCGCGCCGAGCTCGCGGATCTCGGCTATCTTCTGGCTGAACGGGTCGAAGTCATTGCGCTCGTCGATCGCCTGCCAGACTCGTTCGACCTCGTCGATCACGAGCGTGCAGGGTGCCTCACGTTGGAAGTAGGGTTGGCTCAGCGCGGCCGGTGCGAGCGGTGCACGACGCTCGAGCTCCGTTTTGAGGGCCTCGAACGTGGGGCGCTGATAGGCGTCACGCACCGGGCTCTCGTTTGCACGCGCTGCGCTCGCGCCGCCGCCGTACCAATCGAAGAAGAAGCGATCGTAAGGGATGCGCGTGCTGGCCAAAAAGTCCCAGCAGAGGCCGGAGAAGGCCAGGTCTTCGTCGTGACCGAGCGGCTTCAATCCGAGCCGCCGGTGAAGAAACTCCGCGCGCGCGCGCTGGAGCTCCATTGGAAAATCGGCAAGCGCCGCCCCGAGCGCGCTCTGATCGGCGATGTCGCTCAGCGCCTCGGCCAAACGTTGCAAGTTTCGGAACACGGCGCGGGGCTGCCGGCTGTACGCATAAAGGCCCGCGCTGTCGAAGTACGCAGCCACGAAGCTCGGGTCATAGTGAGGCAAGAAGCGGTACGGCCCATAGTCGAAGCTCTCCCCGGTGACGGTCATGTTGTCGCTGTTCAACACGCCGTGCACGAAGCCCGAGACCAACCACTGAGCGCACAAGCGCGCCGAACGCCGCGTTACTTCACGCAAGAACCTAATCGCGGGCTGGTTCGCAGTCGCAAATTCCGGGTAAAAATTGGCGATGCAGTAGTCGAGCAAGCGGCGCGAGGCCGCGTGCTCGGAGAGGTAGTACAGGCGTTGGAACGTGCCGATGCGCACGTGAGAATGACTCAACCGCACCAACACGGACGCCCGAGTGGGAGAGGGCTCGTCCCCACGCTGCAGGGCTTCACCGGTTTCGAATAGGCTGAAGCTCTTCGAGGTGTACACGCCCAGCGCTTCCAGCATCTCGGTCGCGAGCACTTCGCGCACACCACCCTTAAGGGTGAGACGACCGTCCGCCGTTCGCGAGTACGGCGTTTGCCCGCTGCCCTTCGTGCCTAGGTCGAGCAACCGGCCATCTGTCGGGTCCTCGAGTTGCGCGAACAGGAAGCCGCGACCGTCGCCGAGCTGTGGGTTGTAAACGTCGAACTGGTGTCCGTGATAGCGGAGTGCCAGGGGTCGCGGGAGGTTTCCGGGTAGCGGCTCGAAGCGCGCGAAGTGCGCGGTCCACTCGGTCTCCGTCAATGCGCCGAGGCCGACTCGCTCGGCCCAGCGCTGATTGCGAAAGCGCAGCGTGTGCTCCGGAAAGGTCGCCGCTCGGACTTCATCCGCGAAGCCGGCCCCGAGCTCGAGGATGCGCGGCGCTGCGCGGTAAGTGTCGGATGGCGGCATACGAGCGGGCGTACTCTGGAGCACGTGGGCCGTCGAGCAGCTGAGAAATGCCCGTATTTTCTAGGTGCTATCCAGCCTGTCTGTTCAATTCTGTGCCCACTGAATGGTACTTTCCGACACTAGCTTCGACATGAATCGACGATTCCGTCGCGCGTCCGACTGCTACCTTCTAAGCGTGATTTCGCGATTATTTGCGGGCTCGGCGCTCACCCGTTCTGGGCACACTCGGAACTTCACGCGCCTCGCGCTGTCGGCGTTGTCCGTGCTGTCGCTTGCGGCCTGCGTCTCCGGGATAACCGACACATCCGATGACCAGGCGGCCGTGGCGCCATCGAGCGGGGGTGGGTCGTCGGCTGCGGGCGCCGGCAACGCCGTGTTCAACAGCGGTGGCGGGCCGGCGTCGAGTGGCGGCACGAGTGTGAGCACGCCTTCCGGCGGCAGTGGCATGGTGGCGAGTGGTGGCGCGAGCAGCGCTGGAACGAGCGCTGGCGGCACGTCTTCTGTGGTGCCGGCGTGCACGTTCCCGAACTGGGTCGCGATGATGCCGTACTCGACCGGTGACAAGGTGCTCTACAACGGCGCTGGCTACATCGCGACGATGGACAATCCGGGCTATGACCCGACGATCAGCACCTACTTCTGGTCGCCGTTCCCGTGCACGCCGGTGCCGGGCTCGGGGGGCTCAGGTGGCTCTGCCGGCGCCCCCACGGGTGGTGGTGGCGCTGCTGGTGGACCCACCAATACCGACCCGACTTGTCCGCTCAATCGCCTGCTCGTCAATGGCTCGGTGTCGTTCGACGCGATGTTCCAACCGCCCTGGGCTGGTCACGTCGCCAAGCCCTTATATTCGTACACGGCGCTCTGCCAAGCGCTCGGCACGACCGGTTTCGGCGCGTTCGCCAATAGCGGTGACATGACCAAAGACCGGCGTGAGCTGGCCGCGTTCTTCGCTCACGTCGCAAAAGAGACCGCATTCTTGGAGCAAACGGACGAAGCCGGCGAGGCGTCGAATGCGCAGGACTATCACGGCCGCGGCGCGATCCAGATCACGGGCGAGTCGAACTATCAGGCCGCTGGCCAGTACCTGGGCAAAGACCTGGTCAACAATCCCGGCCTCGTTTCTACCGACCCGCTCACTAATTGGCAGTCGGCCCTTTGGTTCTGGATGATCAATTACAATCCGGGTACGGCGGGCGTGCAAAATTGCCACCAAGCAATTTTGGCCGGGGATTTCGCGCAGACCACGCGCATCATCAACGGTGGTATCGAGTGTCCGGGGTCACAGTCCGCGCAAGACCGCGCGCAGTACTACGAGAACAACTGCAGCGCGCTGATGGTGGATCCGGGAACGCTCTTGGTCTGCTGAGCGGCCCGGGACTAAATTCGCCGGCCCCCCACCCATACGTCGAGCCGGCGCGAAACCTTCCTCGGCCGCTGCGCCGGGCGCTTCAGAGACTGCTCGGTGCGAAGGTGTCGCAGCCGGCGAGCGTGCCGTTGTCGAACCCTCGCTTGAACCAGCTCGAGCGTTCGGCTGCGGAGCCGTGCGTCCACGTCTCCGGATGCACGACTCCGGTCTCGACCTTCTGAATGTGATCATCCCCCACGGCGGAGGCGGCTCCGAGCGCTTGTTCGATGTCACCCGGATCGAGAATCTGACGTTGGCTCGTGGAGCGCGCCCAAATTCCGGCGAAGCAATCCGCTTGCAGCTCGAGGCGCACGCTGAGCCCCGTTGGCCCGAGCTGCGCGGCCTTTCCGGCGTGCTCGACGCGCTCGGAGATGCCCAAGAGCTTCTGCACGTGGTGCCCAATTTCATGGGCGATCACGTAGGCTTCGGCGAAATCCCCCTGGGCACCGAAGCGCTGAGCGAGCTCACTGTAAAACGCGAGATCGATGTACACGCGTTCGTCATTGGGACAATAGAAGGGGCCGGTCGCTGCATCACCGAAACCACAGCCGGTGCTGGTCGAGCCGCTGAACAAGACCAACTTGGCGTTGCGGTAGGGCTGCCCGCTCTCCGCGAACAGGCGACGCCAGGTGTTTTGCGTGTCGTCGAGCACGAACGCCACGAAGTGGCGTGGTTCGTCCCCGCCGCGCGCTTGCACGGAGGTGTCTGCCACGCGTTGCGCATTGCCGCCGAAAAAACCTCGCGCCAGGCCCAGGCCGAGCACCACCACGATGACCACCCAACCAAAACGAAAGCGCAGCAAGAGCGGCAATAAGCCTAGGAGCGAACCGCCCTGCATGGCGCCTCCCTGACCGCGTTCGTCGATCAGGTCCGAGCTTTCGTGGTCTTCATCCCAACGCATGGCGTCTCTCGCTGCTGCTGTACCAGCGAGAGCAAACGTGGACCAGCGCGCGGGTCGCGTCAAATCCCCAGGGCTACTTCGGCAGACGCACGGCGAGCGCGGCATCGACCGCGCTTTGTGGAATATCGAGCGGGAAATTTGGCAAAATACCGGCGAGCCCGGCCGGGATCTTCAGCGGGTGGACGATGGCCATTTGGATCGTGCGCTGATCGACGTCGAGCAAGGTGATGAAATAGCGATAGCCGTTGAGTGGTCGTCGGAATGCGACGCCCGGGCCTTTGGTCGGCGTCGTGATGCCACCCTGCGCGGCCTCGCCGTGCGTCGTCTTGTCGATCAAGTCGGCAGCCGCTGGAAACGTGGTGCCGCAGGCCGAGCCGCACGGCCCTTCGCCGACATAGCCGGAATAGTCGACCGCGTCGGTGCTGAAGAGGCTGAGGTTCGTGTACGAGTTGTTGTCGTTCACGACCTCGAACACGTTGAACTGGCCGCAACCGTCGGCGGGAGCGTTATTGCTCGGATCCTTGCCGTAGCACTGACAGAAGCTGAACGCGCCGGCGCGGACCAGCTCGCCCGTGCTCAGCCCGAACCAGGGGGCGTCGTACCAACCGCCCGTGGGCGTGTCGCAATGAGTATTGGCCGGATATTTGGGGGAAGTCGCCGTGGGCATGGCGGCCAAGACGATGATCATTTTGGAGCCGTCCCAGCCGTAGTTCTTGTGCTGGCCTGCGCCGGGCGGTGTGCAATACGGCGCGCTCATCGGTCCGCATGGGAACGCTTTGTCGGTCTCGGCGTTTGGGATGCAACTGCTGCCGATCGTGCCGGAGAACGTGGTGCTCTTGGTTGCGTTGCCGTCGAACACGACGCCCTTCGCGCTGCCCGGGCTGCGCTCGTCCCAGGACGACACGACACTCCAGTCGGCGCCTGCTGCACCCGGCTGATACACGACGAACTGCTTGACCAACATCGGCCCGCGCAGGCTCATGATCAGCTCCTCATTCCAGGGCGTGAGCATGTCGTCCGTGAGCTCGTGCTTGGTCA
>DATHOI010000466.1:0-4842 GCA_035485095.1 Polyangiaceae bacterium
GGAAACGCGGTGACCATCTGGATGCAAGAGGGCCAAGTCTAAATCCGCGTCCTCGGACCAAGTGGCTTCGAGGCGCAGGTCGCCGAGCAAGCGACTGTCGTCGGGTGCAGGCGCGGCGGCGAGCGTTTCAGCCAGCCGCGCAGTCTTCTCGTCGACTAGCGAGAGCGCGTCGCTCGCCCAGCGTGAAGCGTTCCCCCCGCGCGCGCAGCGGAGCGCGTCGGCGAGCAACTTCGGGTCCGTCGCTCGCAGCTCGGCGATGGCGATGGCATGACGACAACCAAGATCGGCGCGGCCCGACCAGCGATACAAGCGAGCCAGCCGCTTCTGGTTGGCGATGTCGTCCGGACGCACGTCCACTACGCTGCCCAAGATGCGCAGCGCGAGCTCGCGATCGCCGCGGCGGGCGGCTAGATCGGCGCGCGCCGTGAGCGCGTCCGGATCGAGCGGTTCCTTACCCGCCCAGCGCTCGACCAGGCTGCTCGCGCGCCCTAGGTCGCCGCTTGCAGCGTACAACGAATAAGCATTTTTCACGGCCGATCGGCGATCGGGCTCAGCCGCGAGGGCTCGCTCGGCGTCGGCCACGGCGGTGATGCTCGCGCTCAGGGGTACCAAACGCGTGGTGCTGATTTGGCCTTTGCGGTCCCACAGGCGGCGCATCGGGATCATGCGTCGACGCGGCTCGGGGATCGGCTCATCCCAAGGTCCAGGGCGTGCGAGCACGGGCGCGGGGGCTGCTGCAGGCGCTGCTGCGGGCGGTGGCTCAGCGAAGCCATGGTTCATGTCAGAGGCCGGTCCGCCCCCCGACGAACGCGTCACGGCACGCTGCGGCATGGCCTTCGGCATCGGGGTGGGTGCGGATTCGGCTGCGCCGAGCGCGTCGACTGCACCGAGCGAGCCTTTCTTGTCCGCGCCGCTCACCGCGTCCCGCGCGCGGTCGGTCGTCCCGCTGGCGTTCGCGTCGAGGGCGCTCTCGTCGTCTGCACCCGGTACGGACAGCTCGCCTTTGGTGTCGCTTTTTTCTGCCAGCTCTTCGCCGGTGAACCGATTGCCCGGCGCGCTCGCGTTCATGCCGAACGCGTGGAACATGGCCTCGCTCTCGAGCACGAGCAGCGACGTGTAGCGGCTCGCGACCGAGAATTGTGTCGACAGCGCGATCGCCTCTTTTTTGGCTTCGACGCCGCCATTTTGCTCCAAGTCGGCGATCCGTGCGGCCGCGTACATGCGCGGCACGAAGGCGTTGCCAGCGCTGTCCGTGGCGCTGACGTGCACCGGGTAACGCTGTTCGAACGGCGCGCCACCGACCTTGCCGCGCACGAGCACTGTTCCGTCGACGTTGTCTGCCTCCATGCGCGCGCTGATGCTCGCTTCGCTGCCGGCCAGAATGGTGTCGGGTCGCTCGGGCGCGCTAGCCCGCAGGCCTTCGGGCAGCACGATCTCGACATCGCGGAGCGCGCTGCCGTAGGTTGCGCCGAGCACGCCGAGCGCGGCGTCGCCTAGCGTTTGACCTGGCGCATACGGCAAGACCAATCCGCCGCCCGCGCGAGCAATGGCGGCCAGCGTGTCCAAGTCCGACGCGCTGCCCACGGCGACGGCAGTCACTCGCGTTTGCGTCGTGGCGAGCGAGTCACGCACGGCGGCGGTCACGGTTGCGGCGCGAATCGGACCGACCGTCGGTGTGCCGTCCCCGATGTATACGATGTCTCGCTGCGGCTCGCCTGAGGCGCCGTCGAGCGCGCGCTTGGCCGTCGCGATCGCCTGGGTCAGGTCAGAGGCGCCCTCGGCCGTCGTGCTAGCCAAGAAATGCTCGACCTCGAGCGCTGCTGCGGGACCCGGCGTGAGAAAACCGACAGGCAACTGACGGCACGTGCTGTCGCAGCTCAAGACCGTAACGGACCCCGCAGGGTCGAGCTCGCGTGCTAAGCGCGAAGCCAGTTTCTTGGCGCGTTCGAAGCCTTCGCCGTACATCGAGCGACTCGAGTCCACGATCAGAGCCGTGGCGTGCACTTGGTCGACCGTGGCGCGCGGCAGCTTGGGCCGGAGTGTGAGCAGCGCATAGCGTTCATCCCCCGCGCGGTAGCCGAACGCGGAGAGCTCGCTCTGATTTCCTGGCAACGCCCACTCGACGCTCAGGTCGCCATTCGGAGAGAAATCATCGGCACTGAAATCGAGCGCGCGCGCGCCATTGCGATCGCTCGCGGTCAAAGCGTAGCCGAGCGAGCGCACCGCGAACTGCGGATCTTGACCACGGACCTCGAGGTCGACGTCGAAATGCCGAATCTTGGTGGTACCGCCTGGATCGACCGGCAGCGGGTAGGTGAAACGTCGCACACCGCCGACCGCGCGCACGGCTTCGGTGTAGGCCAGCACGATGCGCCGTTGCCCGTGCTTCGGGATCGGAAAAATGTGCAGCTCGAAGCGGCCACCGCGCTGCCATTCGAGAAGAGCCGGGTCACGCCAAGGGCCAGGCACCCAAACGATGTCGTCCGTGATTTGCTGGCGCATGCTGGGCGCCGCGTTCACGATCGCGCCACGCCAGATGGACGCCGCGCGATCGCGATCTACGAACGCGCCTTCTTCCAGCTTGCCATCGACCTCCAGCGCCAAGCGCTCGATCTTGGCGC
Source organism: Polyangiaceae bacterium (assembly GCA_035485095.1). Taxonomy (GTDB): domain Bacteria; phylum Myxococcota_A; class Polyangia; order Polyangiales; family Polyangiaceae; genus PMG-095. The sequence goes on from DATHOI010000466.1 coordinate 2,622, forward strand.
CGGCAGGAATCGGAAAACGGTAGATGCCTTCGAGCTGCTCGTCGCTCGAATTTTCGAAGACTTCATCGACCTCGGTGCGTGCCATGGCGCCGGCGATGCGCACGTGCACGCTGTGCGCGGCGAGCTTCACCGCGCCGCGTAGCTCCTCGTTGCTGCCCGGTTTTTTCGCGGTGAGCTCGCCGAGACCACGGCTCACCGCGGCGCTGTCGCTTTGATCGAGCAAACCGCCGGTGAAGGCCACGGCTTCTGCCAGGGCCGCGCCCGAGCTCACGTACGGCACCGAGCCGCGATACAGCCTCGCTTCTTCGCCAGCACTCAGCGCGAGCGGTTCGTGACTGCCTGCGCTGAGTGTGGCCTTGCCGCGAACGACGTCGACGATCGCAAAGTCGCTGCCCGCACGGAGCGCCATCTTGCCGCTCGCGAGGTCGACGCTGCCATCGTTCACGTCGAAGCGCGCGTGCGTGCCCTTGCCGGCGATGTCTATGACGAGCGAACCGTGACTCAAGCGAGCGCGATGTGTGCCGTTTCCGGCGAGGAGCAACTCGCTATCATGGTCCAGCGCGATGGCGCTGCCGTCGGCGAGGCCGACTTCCGCGCTGCCACGCGGCCCCACGCGGAGCACCGAGCCCGCCGGAACCGCGGTCCCGATCGTGGCTACCGAGCAAGCGGCGCCGTGCGGATCGCAGATCTCGAGCGGAGCGAGATTGCTCTGACCCGCGAGACGAAGCACGCTGCCGCGTTGTGCGGTCGCCTCCGCGCCGAGCTTGCGTTTGCAGCCGACCAACTGCAGCAGCCCACACAGCGCGAAAACGATGGCAAATGAGCGACGAGCACGGCTTCGGCAATAGTAAGTCATGGTTTCTCGTCACTAGAACGGAGCCGAGCGGCTCGAGCTTTCACTTGATACGCACGCTGCTCGACAAACGGTCTGCGGATTCGCGAATCGTCGAAAGTTCACTGATTTTTCGAGAGGTAGGCGCAAGTGGGTGTGCAGCGCAGAAAGGTTGGCTAACCTGACTCTGCGATGCCCGAGTTGCCGGACGTGGCCGTCTACATCGAGCGGTTGAGCGCGCTCTTTGGCGGGCAGGTTCTGGAAAATACGCGTCTGAAGAGTCCGTTTCTGGTGCGTAGCTTCGAGCCGCCACTCGAGGCCGCGCGCGGTCGAAGCGTCACGGGGTTTCGGCGCATCGGTAAGCGCATCGTGTTCGAGCTGTCGGGCGATCTCTTCTTGGTGTTTCACCTGATGATCGCGGGGCGCTTTCATCTCAAGCCAAAGGGCGACAAGCTCGCGGGCAAGCAGTCGCTGTTGGGTCTCGACTTCGCCGAGCACACCTTGGTCTTGACGGAAGCGGGCAGTAAGCGTCGCGCGAGCTTGTTCGTCGTACAGGGCGCGGCGTCGCTCGTCGAATTCTCACGTGGCGGGCTCGAGGTTTTGGGCTCGAGCTTGCCGGCATTTCGAGAAGCGTTGCTGCTGGAGAATCGCACGTTGAAGCGCGCGCTCACCGATCCGCGCTTGTTCAGTGGCATCGGTAACGCGTACTCGGACGAAATCCTGCACGCAGCGCGGCTTTCGCCGGTGAAATTGACGCGCAGTTTAGCGGACACGGAGATCGCTCGCCTGCACGCCCAGACCGGGGCCGTGCTCGAGCTGTGGACGGAGCGCTTGCGCAACGACGTGGGCACCGGCTTTCCCGAGAAGGTGACGGCGTTTCGGCCGGACATGGCGGTGCACGGCCGCTTTCAGAAACCTTGTCCGGTGTGCGGAACTCCCGTGCAACGCATCGAGTACGCGAGCAATGAGCTCAACTACTGTCCGACCTGTCAAACCGGCGGAAAATTGCTGGCCGACCGCGGCCTGTCCCGGCTGCTCAAGTCGGATTGGCCAAAGACTCTCGAAGAGCTGGAAGAGTTCAAGGCCGCGCGCCGCGAGTAGCCGAGGTCAGCGTCGCTGTGGCATGCTGCGTTGCGCGTGACTGAGAAGCCCTTTTCTGCGCCGCAGAAGTTCCGCGTGCTACCGAACGTGGCGCTCGTCGGAAACGTCGACGCCGAGGCGCGCATTGCAGCGATTCGCCCGTCGGTGATGACCAAGGGCATGTACCTGAGCGATCTGATGGGGCGCCTCGACGATCGCCACGTCGAACAGGTATGGCCGACTCTGCAAGCTGCGCCGCGGCATCGAAAGTACCAGGGCTTTCTGGACTACCCGTTCGCGGATGCATTG
>DATHOI010000467.1:0-2373 GCA_035485095.1 Polyangiaceae bacterium
CACCTTTGGCGTGCACGCGGTGGGTGGTACGCTCGGCGCGCTCTTGACGGGGTTCCTCGCGACAGCAGAAGCGAACCCGAACCTCAGCACGAACCTACAGGGTTTACTCGGCAAGACGTTGTGGATCGAGCAACTCAAAGCCATGAGCTTGACCATCGGGCTAGGCGTAACGGCAACGACTGTGATCGCGTATACGATTAAAGCAACGATCGGCCTTCGTCCGTCGCAAGAGGACGAAGAGACTGGGCTCGATCTGAGCGACCACGGGGAGCGCGGCTACCACATGACCGAGACGTGAATCGCGGGGCTGGCGCGCCCGGCCCCGCGAGTCCCTGGGTGGGACTCGCATCTCGAGCAGCAGCAGGGTTGAAAGATCGCCGGAGCCAGGCTTACATGCCGGGTCATGCGAACAAGCCTCACGACGCGATTGGGGGAAGTGCTGCTGCTCGGCGCGGTGCTCACGGCTCTCGGCTGCTCCGAGAAAGACGCGACGAAGTGCACGGAAGCGCTCGACGGCACGCACAAATCGCTGGCGGCTGGGGACGTTGGCCTGACCGGCCAGTGGCGTGATCGGTCCTACAAGTACTGCGCAGATCAAGCGTCGCTCAGCGCGCTCGACAAGGAGATCGTCGACAAGCAGAGCAGTGACGCCGCGGCCAAGCAGGCTGAGCTGGAGCGCACGGCTCAGACTACCGCGCTGATCAAGCTGTTCGTAGGCTGGGCCGCGGAAAACCGCGCGGCGCCCGATCACGCCTCGGCGAGCCCCAAGTGTGACGGCGACGACGCGACGGGCGCAGCAGCCGCCGAAGTGAAGACCAAAGATCGCCTGTGCACCGCGACCCGAACCGCGGGCGCGAGCACGCTCACGGCCCGCTACTGGCAGGCCGACGAAACGATCGAGCTGTTCACGACCACGCCGGTTGGTCCGGTGAGCTGTGACGACCTCGGTCCAAACAAAGTGCTCAAGACCTTCGGCGTGCCGGCGAAGACGGGCCAGCTCGTGAAGCGCGACCGTTGTGAGCTCACTTCGGGCCCGCTCTCGGGGTTGAACGTCGTGGTCAGCGCGGCGAGCAACGCGCCCGTGTACGTCTTCTCCAGTAGCTTCTTGGACAAAGATCCGGCGCTGAAGAAGATCGCCGGCGAAGGTGGCTCAGGCGCTGCGGCTGGCGAGGAAGCTCACCACGACCACGCGAAGAAGACCCCGTAATTTTTGCGTCCGGCGCGTCAGCCGGCGTCTTTGGTCTTCTGAAACTTGATGCCCGGCCAGTCCTTGGCCGTCGTTTCGAGGTGCCACGAGTTTCGGGCCAAAAACACCGGCGCGCCGGCGTGATCGTCGGCCATGTAGCCCTCGTTGCCGTTCAGGAATTTCTTCATCAACGGCTGATCGTCGCACTCGACCCAGCGCGCGGTGTACAGGCCCGAGGCTTCGAACACGACGGGGATTTCGTATTCGGACTTGATGCGGTCAGCCAAGACGTCGAACTGCAATGAGCCGACGACGCCCACGATCCAGTTCCCGCCGATGCGCGGCTTGAAGATGCGGGCTGCTCCTTCTTCGGCGAGCTGCTCGAGCGCGCGACCGAGGTGCTTGGCGCGCATTGGGTCGGTGGGACGAACACGCTGCAAGAGCTCGGGCGCAAAGCTCGGGATACCTTTGAAATGCAGCGTCTCGCCCTCGCTGAGGGCGTCCCCGATGCCGAGCTTGCCGTGATTGGGAATGCCGATGATGTCGCCGGCAAATGCTTCGTCTGCGAGCTCTCTGTCTTGAGCCAAAAAAAGAACCGGATTGTGCACGGCGAGTGGCGTGTCAGAGCGGACGTGGTGGAGCTTCATGCCGCGCCGAAAATGCCCCGAGCACAAGCGTACGAACGCCACGCGGTCGCGATGCTTGGCATCCATATTGGCTTGCACCTTGAAGACGAAGCCCGTCACCTTGTTCTCCAAAGGCTCGATCAGCCGCTCGCGCGTGGGCTGCGGCCGCGGTGAGGGCGCCAGCTCGGCGATGCCGTGGAGCAGCTCGCGCACGCCGAAATTGCTGATCGCGCTGCCGAAAAATACCGGGGTCATGTGGCCACCCCGGTACGCCTGTAGGTCGAAGTCCGGACACAGGCCGCGCGCCATTTCGATCTCTTCACGCAGCGTGCGCACGGCGTCCTCGGGCAGCATTTGGTCGAGCTTCGGATCGCTCAGCCCTTCACACTGCTCGCCAGCGACGCCCACGCGATCCTTGACGCGTTCGAGCAATACCAAGTGATCGTGCAAGAGATCGTAGCAACCGAGAAAACGCCGCCCCATGCCGATTGGCCAACTGGCAGGCGTGACGTCGAGGGCGAGCTTCTGCTCGATCTCGTCCATCAAATCGAACGGGTCGCG
>DATHOI010000468.1:0-4833 GCA_035485095.1 Polyangiaceae bacterium
AGATCGAGCAGCTCACCGAGGACCACTCGCTGCTCAACGACTACATCAAGATGAAGCGGCTGACGCCCGAGGAGATCGCGAACTTCCCGCACAAGAACGTCATCGTGCGCGCGCTCGGCATGAAGGACACGGTCAAGGTCGACACGCGCTTCGAGGCCCCTCGTGCCGGCGACTGTGTGGTGCTGTGCAGCGACGGCCTGTGCGGCCCCGTCACCGACGAAGCCATCCTGCAGATCGTCAATAGCGCTCCAGACCTGCCGACCGCGACGCACCGTCTGATCGAGAGCGCCAACGAAAACGGCGGCCCCGACAACATCACTTGTGTCGTCGCGCGCTGGATTCAGTAGCGCCGCACTGCCGTCTGCTGCTGCCGATCAATTGCTGGTCACGCGTTAAGGCGAGTGCCGTCAAAGCCTTCGGCGTCGCGTTCCAGCGGACCGAACCAGCTCGCGCGCGAATTCGCGCGCGCTCACTTGGCCGGAATCAGTTGCACCGGTGCGGGTTGGTTGCGCACGGGCTCGGGGCTGCCGACCATCGGGCTCAGCAGCGCATAGCTGATGCCGAGGACAGCGAGCATGAGCAGACTCGTGATCAGGTACGTATTGAGCGGCGGATGCTTCGCGGTGCTCCAGCCGTCGGCATAGAATTTCCCGCCGCTGCGCTCGCGAATTTTTTTCTGCACGCCCGCGAGCACGTCCGGCGCCGGCCCCTCTTCGCGCAGAGCGCCGCGCAGCATCGAGCGTAGCGATTCCTCGGGCTCCTGCGGAGTTTCGCTCGCGTCGAGCTTTTCGTCGCCGGGGTCGCTCATCGAATCTTCTCTCCCATTCTACGCTCGACGCTCGACTTGAGCATCGCGCGGGCCCGGTGCAGCCGACTTTTCACCGTGCCGTCGGGCAAGCCGGTGATCTCCGATAGCTCCTCGTAACTCAGGTCTTCCACGTCGCGCAAAATCAGGACCTCGCGAAAATCGGGCTCGAGCTCGGAGATGCAAATTTGGACCACGCGCTCCATTTGGTACCCCTCGACCACACGATCAGGCGCGGGCACATCGCCAAAGGTCACGCCCTTGGCCTCGTCGAGCGGCGCGCGTTCGGCCACCGGCTCGAGCTCGTCTTCGCCGTCCGTGTGACGGCGCGACAGGTACTTCATCCGGTTCTTGCACAAGTTCACGCTGACTCGATAAATCCAGGTGCTCAGCTTCGAGTCGCCGCGGAAGGTAGCGATGGCCTTGAAGATCTGCACGAAGACTTCTTGCGCCATGTCTTCGGCTTCGTCGCGCCGGCCCATCATGCGAAGGAGCAGCCGAAACACGCGCGCCTCGTACAGCTCGACGAGCTCATTGAACGCGCGTTCGTCGCGCTGAGCCAGGCGCTCGATGAATTTGCGCTCAGCCTGGTCGTCCGCTTCGGTCACAGAGCTCTGACGGTAGACCGAATGCGGCGGCGCGTCGCGCACTGCCGCGGGCTCCGCCGCACTGCCGCGCCGATCTGCCATCTTCGCTGGGATCGACACCCGCCACCGCGCGAAGGTTCCGCGAGAACTCTCAGCCGCCCAGGAGCACCCCTCAAAACCCAAACCCTCCGTTAGAGGTGTTGGAACAGCGCAGAGGTACTCGCCCGTTCGCGCAGGCCGTCAAAGTGACGAATCGTTTTGGGGACGGGGCGCCAAAACCTGAGGGTGGGGCCGCAACGAATTCACTTCATTGGGGCGGGAGCTGCGCTCCCGACGACGAAGTTCCCGCACATGGATTCGAACCACGATTCAGGGATTCAAAGTCCCTTGTCCTGCCTTTAGACGATGCGGGAAGGAGGCCGGTGTCTTTTTGTCGGCTCGGGGCAGCAAGTCAACCGCCGAGCGACAAGCGCCGGTCGCTAGCCTCGTTTTGTGCGTTCGTGGACCAGATCGACCACGAATTTAACGGCTGCCGGGTCGGTGTCCGGCAGGATCCCGTGGCCCAGGTTGAAGATGTGGCCGGAGGCGCCGCGGGCGCGAGCCAGGATGTCGTCCACGCGGCGCGTGAGCAGCTCACGCGGAGCGCCGAGCAAGAGCGGATCCAGGTTGCCCTGCACTGCGACGCCGTCACCGAGTCGCGCGATGGCTTGATCGATCGGGGTTCGCCAATCCACACCAATCACGGTACCGCCTGCGCGCTGCTGCAGCTCCAGCAACGTCCCCGTATCGGTGCCGAAGTGAATCACGGGCACGCCGGTTTTCTCGAGGTCTTTCAGGATGTGCGCGACGTGCGGCAAAATGAATTCTTCGTAGTCGGTGGGCGACAGTGAACCTACCCAGGAGTCGAAGAGTTGCACCGCGCTGGCACCCGCCTTCACTTGCGCGTGCAAATAACGGCGTACCACCTCCGAGAATTTCCCCATCAGCGCGTGCCAGGTGTCCGGCTCGCCGTACATCATACGCTTGGTGAGCGCGTAGTTCGAGCTCTTGCCACCTTCGATCAAATAGCTTGCGAGGGTAAACGGCGCGCCCGCGAAACCAATCAGCGGCGTCTTCCCGTCGAGCTCCTTGTGGATCATTCGGATCGCGTCGAGCACGTAGCCGAGACCCTCTTCGGGATCGATCACGCGCAAGGCATCTACGGCTGCGCGGTCGCGCACCGGGTGATGAATCACCGGACCTTCGCCCTTGGCGAACTCGAAGGGCGCGCCCATCGGCTCGAGCGGTAGCAGAATGTCCGCGAATAGGATGGCTGCGTCCACGCCGTGCGCGCGCACCGGTTGCAGCGTCACCTCCGTGGCGAGCTCCGGGTTTTTGCACAGCTCGAGCAGCGTGTACTTCGCGCGCAGCGCGCGATACTCGGGCATGTAGCGCCCGGCTTGACGCATGAACCAGATGGGCGTCGCGTCGACTGGCTCGCGACGACAAGCCCGTAAGAATCTGTCCCACATTGGAGTGTCTCGTCCCTCAATTTCGAGCGAGGACGAGCCCCGCGTGGCCAAAGCTCAGAGCGCTTGCGTCATGGCGGCGTGCGGTGCTTGCTCGCCGTTCTTCGCGCGGTCCTTCATCTCGTACTTCGAGGGACACTTGGCCATGATGGTCGAGGCCTCGAAATTGCCGGCTTCCGTGAGCTTGCCTTCGGCGGTCACGGAGACATCCATCCCTGGCATGTCGCGGAAGGTGTCGGGTACGATGCACTGCGCATAGCGCACGGGCAACACGACGCCCCTCTGCTCGATGTTGAAGCGGTACTCGCACGGTTGATCGCGCTTCATCAAGCTGCCCTTGACCAAGGTGCCCGTGACCCGAACCGCGCGGTCGCCCAACTTGTCCTTGTCGCGCACTAGGTCGTCGACCCCTTTGGAGTACACGGCGGAGCCCTTGAAGCTCGTGAACACCAGAGTGAGGATCGCGCCGCCCATGACCAAGAGCCCGATCAACAGGCCCAGGTTGCCCTTGGCCTTGGTGTGCGGGCCAGTGGGCGGCGGCAGGGCGCGGGTCGCGGCCGGAACCGGCTCGTCCACGGCGGCCACCGCTCGCTCGAGCTCTTTATCGAGGTCGCTCATCGTCCCGGAAGCCTAACCCCACGCTGCGCACCGGTCCACCCACGCCGGAACGCGAAAGTTAGACGCGTCGAGCGAGACCGAGCCGGGCGCCCACGAAGGCCGCTCCGGCTCCAAAAATCACGAGCGCGAAAAAAGTCGTTACGGCGACGACCCACGGCGAAAGCGCGCCACCCAGTGCCGCAAGCCCCCAGCCGACCAACGCACCGAGTGCGCCGGAGAGCGCCGCCTCGCGTGCTTTCGCGCGCCCGCCGAAGCGCCCAACCAGCCCACCTGCCGCGCCACACGCGATCAAAAAGGAGAGCGCAACTGGTACCGCTCCGAGCCCGACTCGCAGAGCAGCGCTAGCGCCTGGATGAATCGCCGCAGTCAGCGCGCGACCAAGGAGCACGCCGAGCTGCGCTAGCGGCAGAAACAACGTGATGACGAAGCCCGCGCCAATCAACACCCATTGCCAGCGCGGACGGCGCGCAGCGAGCGCATCGTCGGTTTCATCATTCTGCAGGACGGTGAGGCGGCGAACCATGGCGGACGCTCGGCGCTGGGCCAGAAGCAGTCTCAGTATAGTGCGCTTGGTCACGCTGTGCGCCGCGCTCGTCGCTGCGGCACGCCACGCTTTCGCACAGGAGACCGAGTGGGACCCAAAGCCGGCACCCCCGCCGCCCTATTCAGCGTGGCTGGGCCAAACGCCGGTCGCGCCGCCCTCGCCCATCGTGCTTCGCGCGCCGCCGCCGCCCGAGCTCGCGCCGCTCGAGTACGCGCGCAGGCCGTTCGAAATCGCGCCCGAGTTCCTGCTGGGCTTTCCCAGCTGCAGCGACGGCAACGTGAGCAACACACGCTGCGCAGGCCTCGGCGCTGGAGCGGGGTTGGGGTTGAGCGCATTGTGGCGCGTGTCGCCGTATTTCGCCTTGGGCGCGACGCTGAATGCGCTCGGTTTCGCATTCAATCCACCGGACTCTTCGCATCTGAGCGAGAGCCGCGCGGGCGGCCTTTTCTACGGCTTGCTGGGTCGCGTGTATTTCGCGGACCACGGCCCGGTCGAGCCCTATGTGGAGCTCGGTCTGGGTGGCGGCGCGGATCGTACGAGCGCCCGCGAAGCCAACGACGTGAAGTACAGCGACACCGCCAGCGGCGTCGCATTTCGCGCCGGTGGCGCGATCGAGTTTTACGTCAGCCGCCAGCTCCGACTCGGCCCGGCACTCGATTGGACCCGTTTTCGGGTGCGCCAGCTGCAGCGCTGCGACCCCACTCAAGCGTGTGTCGATCTGGATTCGAACAGTTATGGGCACGGCGTCGGTTTCACGACGCTCTCGGTACG
>DATHOI010000469.1:0-2960 GCA_035485095.1 Polyangiaceae bacterium
GGGCTGTCCGGATGCGCGGTCACGAAAGCGCGCGCGCGCATGCCAGCCAGCGCGACGGCCCCGCTCTTTGCCAACGCTTCGATCTCGAGCACGCTGGCTTCCGTCAAAAACACGCCCTTGGGCCAAGTGCTGCGGTAATGCGAGATCTCAGCCAAGGCGGCCGCTGCGTTACCCGAGTTGAGCGCCACGCGCGCGCGATCCAAAGACAGCACCTGCTCCGGCAAGGACGACGCTCTCGCAACGCGCGGCGCACTGACCGGCGGCGCGCTCGGGGTGCTCGGCGTACTCTTCCCAGTGCTTGCGAAGCCCAACACAGAGGCGCTGCTGTTCGAGCTGGGGGGCGTGGGCTCGGTCGCGGCGATGGCAAGCGCGTCAGCCGCGGGTGCACGCGCACTCAGCGCCGTGCTCGTCACCGAGACTGCGACATTCACGGCGGGAGGCGCCTCCGGCGGGACGATCGGAAGCACGGCAGGCGTAGCCCCACGAGTCGCACGCGCGACAACCGACGCGCGCGTGCTCTCTGTCACACGGTGACGAAGGAAAGCAATGCCGCCCGCGACGAGCAAGAAACTCGACACGCCGACCAGCACCTTGCCCAAGAGCGAGCTCGACCAACGCACGGCCATTGCCCCCGAAAGGCCGCTCGACGCCAACGCGGCGGGCGCCGGCAAGGAGGCGCCGAGCCCCACGGCTGCGCCAACGCCGAGCGCCGTCGCCAGCTTGGGAAAAGCTGCGCTGGACGGCTCGTCATGCTCCGCAGAGCGCAATAGTGCGAGCGCCAATTCGTCTTCGTGCGGCGGCAGTGAGCGACGGTCTTCCATCACACTCCTCCTTTTGCTGCGAGCTCGGCTTTGAGCCGGGCCACTTCCAGCTCGAAGGCCTCGCGCGCGCGACGCAAGCGGGACGCGACGGTCCCGACGGGGATCCGCAACAGCTCGGCGATCTCCGGGGACGACAGACCTTCGAGTTCGTAGAGCACGAAGCACACTCGTAAATCGTCGCTCAGCCCGTCGAGCACGCGGTCGAGCATTTGCCGGAGGCGCTTCTGATCGAGCAAGGCCTCGGCGTTCGGTCGCGGGTCGATGCCTTCAGTGGCCTGTTCGTCTTCTGCGCATTCACGGCGCGTGCCGAGCGCGCGGCGCAAATTGGCGGCCACGCGGACCGCGCTAGCGAGCAAGAACGGGCGCTCACTCCCAGGGGTGATATCCGCCAACCGCCGAGCGGCGATGATGAACACCTCCTGCGTGGCGTCATCGGCGCAGTTCTCGGGCACACCGAAACGGCGAACCATCCGCCACACGTCCCGGAAGTGCGAGCGCAGAAGCTCGGCGACGCGGGCGTGATCGGACACGGGCGCGCTCGCCAGGCGCGGACCGGATACTGGGTCGGAAATGGGGCGCCGCTCAGCCTCCCCGATGGCACTCGCGTCCGAAGTGTTCGCCCCCGGGTCGAACCCCGCCCCTGAAAGTGCCATTTCTGAGCGCATCGCCTTCGTCATGACCCATGTGAAGCGTTCGGGGAATCGATCACTGGAAGCGATACGATAGCCCGATTCGCCCCAAAATGCCCGCTGAAGGAACTCGGAACGCCACTGGGGCGCCGTCCCCCGCGCGGAATTCGTCATGCTGGAGCGGGGCGGTCACTCCGCCATCGAGCTGAAACGACACCACCTCACCCACCAGCGCTTCGATGCGGGCGAACGCGCCCAGCGCAAACCAAGCATGGTTCACGTCGCTGCTCAGAGTGCCAAGCGAAACACTGCCCTCCAGGTCTCCCGCGTCGAAGAATCCACACGGGCGAACGAAGAGCGGAGTTTGCTCTGGCCAGCGAAACGGACAGCCAGTCAAGCGAAACGCGAGCCAGGTGAAAGCCGCGTTGCCGCCGCCCGTCTGCGTGCTCGCCGCGGACGCGCGATTGGCCGACAAGCTGAGCAGTGGACGCAGCGCAGAACCCCCTGGACCTTCGGCCTCGAACGCTACGCCTAGCCCAGAGCCGGGGCTCGGCGCGATGCTGCTGTCGAACTCGACACCACCGCCGACGCCGAACGTCCAACGCGGTACTAGCTCCGGCACGATCGGCTCGGACAACTCTTCCGGCGCTGGTTCATCAGCGGGTGGACTGTCCAGATTGCGCGTCGGGCCGCGACGCGCAGCGCGCGGCACGTGTGTGCGCGGCGCCTCGACGGGCTGATCGGGATCGGCGGCCAGCGCCGCAATCAAGGCGAGCGCGGTCACCACGTCGTCACACGTCGCGCCGCGCACCTCGCGCTTGACCTCGCGGCCGTCGGGCGAGCGAGCCGTCAGGTGCCCGGTAGCCGAGCCGCCGCGCGCGTCGAGCTCGGCATAAAAACCGAGCGCCGGCTCGTCGCCCTCTGCGGGGCGCAGCAGCGGAGCGCGCGTCTGGATCTGCCTTGCGAATTCGGTCGCGTCCGGGCATTGGCCGTGCGCCCAGTATTCGAGGCGGAACGGTTGGCCCGGAGGCGCAGCAGCAGCGCCCTTGCCAAAGCACAGCGCTAGCAGCGCGATCCCCCAGCCCCCGAGCCTCGCTCCGCCGCGCCGACTTCTCCCGAGCACGATCGAGGTCGTATCACAGCTCTGCGCACGCGAGCACGGCTCGCGCCGAGTACAGCGGGGAGCCCGCAATTTCAGCGCGATCCAGGGTGCGTGCCCGGTGACCGCTCGGTATCGGGTGCGGCCTCTTCGAGCTGAACGACCAGCGTCGCCACGCCAAGATTCACCGAATGAAGCTGAAAACCAAAGCGCTCGTACAACAGCCGCGCCACGTTCTCGATCTCGACGCTCAGGCTCACGCGCGGCACGCCGTCCTCGCGCGCGCGCCCGAGCAAGGCCAAGAGCAGCGCCGTACCCACGCCATGCCGGCGAAAGTCGCGCTGCACCCCGATGCCGAGCTCCGGCGTTTGCGCGTCCACGAAGCCCTGCACGTGATCTTCGACCGTCCAC
>DATHOI010000470.1:0-10602 GCA_035485095.1 Polyangiaceae bacterium
CAGGGCTCGTTCTAGCCGCCTCGACCCGCGCTCAGCGCTCAGCGCTCAGCGATCGCCGCGCAGGCCGCGTTTCCGAGCCAAATCATAGAGATGCTTGCGATCCATCTTGGCTTCGCGGGCGGCGGCGCTGATGTTTCCGCCATGCCGATCGAGTAACCATGCGACGTAGCGGCGCTCGAACTCGGCCTCGAAGTCAGCGCGAATTTCGCGGTAGCTCTTCTCTGATTCGAACGCTGGATAGCCAGCGCTGCCTGCAGAAGGCTGCGCGCCAGCGATCGAGCCGGGTGAAACCGGCAGATCCACGAGGCGGATCTCGCGCTCGCCACCCGCGGTTGCGATGTAAATGGCGCGGTCGAGCACGTTGCGCAGCTCGCGCACGTTGCCCGGCCAGTCGTGGGCCGCCAGGGCGCTCACTGTCTCCCGGGTCAGCGAGATGGCGGACGCGCTCGGGTCACGCTTGCGCGCCAAATTCAGGAATTGCTCGACCAACGCGGGGACGTCTTCTCGTCGCGTCCGCAGCGGCGGAACGGTAATCGGCACCACCGAAAGGCGAAAGTACAGGTCTTCGCGGAACTTACCGCGCTCGACCTCTTCCTTCAGGTTGCGCTTGGTTGCGGCAACGATGCGGGCCTCGGCGTGCAATGTCTTGTTGCCGCCCACGCGGCGAAACTCGCCTGATTCGAGCACGCGGAGCAGCTTGGGTTGGACATCGAGGGGCAACTCTCCGACTTCGTCCAAGAACACCGTGCCATGTCCGGCGATCTCGAAGGCTCCCTGTCGCGCCGCCACCGCCCCGGTGAACGCGCCGCGCTCGTGGCCAAATAGCTCACTCTCGATCAAGTTGTAGCTGACCGCGCCGCAGTCCACGACCACGAACGGTTGCTCTTTGCGAGTGCTGATCTGGTGAATCGATCGCGCGAGGACGTCTTTGCCGGTGCCGGTTTCACCCTCGAGCAACACGGAGGCATCCGTGGGTGCGATGCGCTCGAGCACGCCGAAGATCTGGCGCATGGGCAAGCTCGTGCCGAGCGCTTCACCGAAGCTCGTGGCTTCACTGGGTAGGACCTGCGTGCGGTTCGGTTCGCCGCGCAGCAGTAGCTCGACACTGCCGACGACGATCGTCGACCCTGATTCGACCACTGCTTCGCGGACCGCGGTTCGACCGACACGCGTGTGATTCGTCGAGCCCAGATCGCGCACGATGATGCCGAGCGGGGTGCGTTCGAGCTCGCAGTGATGTCGCGAGACGGTGTCGTCGGGCAGCACAAGGTCATTGTCAGCTGCTTTGCCGACCGTGAGTCGCTCACCGAGCTTGACGCGCTTGCCGCGCGCGCTGCCGGAAACTACGACGAGCAGCAGCTCATCAATCTGCGCGCCGGGCGGCGGTTGCGCCCGGGTAGCGATTTCGGAGGAGGGGACGGGATGAGTCACTCAGAAACCACCAGCGGCGAGTGCGACCATGGTCTCGCCACCTAACAGGGTAACGCGCCGCTCGATGTTTGTCTGCACTCCTCGTGGGGTCGGCTCAAGTTGGGGGCTTTGCGGGTTTTCTGTGGGCTTTTCAGTGGTCGAGATCGGGACCACGACTTCGATGCTCACCATGTAGTCGCCGTTCGGTAGATCTGCGTGCTGCCGAATCTGCAAAGGTGGTGGTGTGCTGAACGCGAGCGTGACGCCACCGCGCGGCTCCTTGTCATCCGTACGCCTCCACGATGCGCTGAAGCGCAGCGCATTGGGGAACGCCGAACCGACGGGAAATACCAGTATTTGATCGTGAGGAAAGGAGCGCATGACGAAACCACCGCCCCACACCGCTCCAAGCACGACGATAGTCCGAGTCACGATTCGGCGCGTCAGCGTGCCACGAGCGAGCGCTTTGCCGATCAATGCTTGACGCGTCCCGGGGCTGGCGCGGACTCCGCCGCTGGCGGAGCTCCACTGCCCGCAGCCTGCGCGCTCGCGGCAGCCATCGCGTGCTGCATGCGGTTCGCGTCGAGCATGCGCACGAGCTGAACCAGTCGCTGAATCGTTGCGTCGGGGAGCTTGAACCCCGGCATGCGACCACGCCCTTGCTGAATCGTCGTCGCGATCGCGTCGTCCGTGACGGACGCCTGCCAATCCGATCGCGATAGATCTGCTGCGTGCACCATCGGGCCTTGCGGCCCGTCGCCGCGACCGAGCGGGCCGTGGCAGGTCGTGCAGTTCTGTTGCCAGGCGACGATAGTCACGTCGTCGAGGCCGTGGCCCGGCTCAGATGAGCCGGCATCAGTGACCTGAACCTGATCGGCATTGGGGTTCTCGGTGTGATCGTGATCGGTCGGACGCCACTCGCGCAGATCCGGTGGGGTCTCGTTACATGCCGAAACGAGCGCGGCGGTGACGACGGACAGTGCTAGGGCCCAGCGCCCGAGCGTGCTTCGGGATGTCGAAATGGAGCCACGGCGACGCATCTCCGCAGCCATAGCACGCGAGAACGCGCGTCGGGCACAGTCTTAGCGGGCACAAAACACAAGCGGCCGGTCCCCATAGGGCCGGCCGCTTGCTCGTTCACGGGTAGCGCGCCCTGACGACGAGCTAATTGCCGCGGGCTCTCACTCGAAGAGCTTGCCGCCGCGCAACGGATCTTGGCCCAAGTACCTCTTGCCGCCGATCTCAGCGATGCGGAACTCCGTGCGACGATTCTTCGCACGGCCCTCTTCCGTCGTGTTGTCGCCGATCGGCTTGGTCTGACCGAAGCCCACCGCGATCAAGCGATCCTTAGCGACGCCCTTGGCGATGGCGGCGTTCTTGACCGTCAGCGCGCGCTCTCCGGAGAGCTTCATGTTGCCTTCGGGGGTACCGACGTTGTCGGTGTGCCCCTCGATGCGGAGCTTGCTGATTTTCGGGTTCTCGTCGAGAAACACCTTCAGTTGCTCGACGACGGCGTCGCTGCCGCCGCCAACCTTGAACGTGGCCTTGCCGGAGTCGAACTCGATCTCGCCGGGGATCGAGACGACGTCATCCTTGACCACGGCGGCTGACTTGGGCGGAGGAGGAGCGGGCGCGGGCGGGGGAGGAGGCGGCGGGGGCGCCGGTGGAGGAGGCGGCGGCGGAGCCGCCGCAGGCGCCGTGCTCGCATTGAACGACGCTGAGCCTTTGCAGCCGGAGAGCGCAGGCACCACGAGGGCGCACGCGAGTGCAATCACGAACGCTGACTTTCGAACCATTTTGAAATCCTCCACTAACTCTAGGTTTATGTACCGAACCGGGGCGGCGTGATTGGCGCAGTTCCCCTGACTATGGGGCAAACCGGTAATCCAAGTCCCCGACGCGATGCAAGAGCGGGTGCCGACGGGGCCGCAATTCCGGCGCGGCAGGGCGATAGACGAAGCCGCTCGCCGTTCTGTTCAACTGGAAAAGTGCGACTTTGCGCAGAATTCATCGGTCCGACGGCCGGAACTCCGCCGAGCGCGCCGCGGTGAGGCAGCCACGCTCGCTTGCGATGAGTGGTAAGCCAAGGGCACGTGGCTCGCGAGTTCGTTCATTTGCACGTCCATTCGCAGTACTCGTTTCTGACGAGCGCGGTGAAGCTCGACGACTTGGCCAAACGAGCCAAAGGGCACGGTATGCGCGCGGTGGCGCTCACCGATCACGCCAACATGTATGGCGCGATCCGCCACTACAATGCCGCGCGAGCCGTGGGGTTGACTCCGATCCTCGGCTGCGAGGTGAACGTCGTCCGCAAGGACGCGTCGTCCGCCTTCGACCATTTGGTGCTCTTGGCGGCAACCAAGGAGGGCTACAAAAACCTGATCCGCTTGGTGTCGGAGGGGCATTTGCGCTCCGCGAGCCCGCACGGCGCAGCGGTTTCCTTCGCGCAGATTGCCGAGCGCAGCAAGGGCCTGATCGCGCTCACTGGTTGCCTGGGCGGCGTGGCTGCGCAGCGCGTGCTCGAATACGGGCCCGACAGCGGCCAGCCGATCTTGGGCGAGCTGAAGGAGATGTTCGAGCCCGGACACGTGTTCGTGGAGCTTCAGGACCACGGCTTTCCGGAACAAGCGGTAGTCAACGACACGCTCGTCAAAGCCGCCGATCATTTGGGGTTGCCGCTGGTTGCCACCAACGACGTCCATTTCATGAGCAAGGACGACGGTCAGGCGCACATCTACCTGGAGTGCGTGCGTCAAGGTCGAACCTTCAGTGAAGCGGAGCCGCTGCATCACGGCAGCTTCGAGATGTACCTGAAGAGTCAGGAGGAGATGGCGAGCACCTTCTCCGCGTTGCCCAAGGCCATCGAAAACACGCTGCTCGTCACCGAGATGTGCTCGGGGCTGAAGCTCGACTTGGGGCAGCCAATGCTGCCGCGCTTTCAAGTGCCCGAGGGCTACGACACCGATGGCTACTTTCGGCACGTGTCGCTGGAAGGGCTGAAGGACCGACTCTCCGAGTTCCGCAAGCTCGGCAAAATAGTCGACGAAGCGAAGTATCACGAGCGATTGCAGCGCGAACTCGACGTGATCGTCGGCATGAAATACCCGGGCTATTTCTTGATCGTCTGGGACTTCATTCGTGAGGCCAAGGCGCGCGGTATTCCAGTGGGGCCAGGACGCGGCTCTGGCGCGGGCTCGATCGTCGCGTACTCGCTCGGCATCACCGAGATCGATCCGCTGCCCTACAACTTGCTGTTCGAGCGCTTTCTGAACCCGGAGCGCGTGAGCATGCCGGACTTCGACGTCGATTTTTGCATGGCGCGTCGAGACGAAGTGATTCGCTACGTGTCCCAGCGCTACGGCTCCGAGAGCGTTGGGCAGATCGCGACGTTTCAAAATCTCAAAGCGCGTAGCGTGATCAAGGACGTGGCGCGCGCCATGGGCATGCCCGCGCCAGAGGCGCAGCGCATTGCCAGCCTGGTACCCGAAAAGGGTCAGGGCAAGATGTACACGATCGACGAGGCGCTCGAGGTCGAACCAAAGCTCAAGGCTTTGGCGGACAGTGACGAGCGCGTCGCCGAGCTGATCCGCCAAAGCCGCAAGCTGGAAGGCCTGACGCGACACGCCGGCATGCACGCGGCTGGCGTGGTGATCAGCGAGGGGCCGCTCGCCGATCACGTGCCTTGTTTCAAGAGCGACGATACGATCGTCACTCAATACGACAAGGACGACGTCGAGGCGGCTGGGCTCGTCAAATTCGATTTTTTGGGTCTGAAGACGCTGACGGTCATCGACATCGCCGAAAAACTCGTCAACGCCCGGCCCGACCGCAAAAACAATCCCCTGTCATTGTCGAAGATCCCGCTGGACGACCGCGAGTCGTATGCGCTCGTGGCCAGTGGCGAAACGACGGGCGTATTCCAGCTCGAGTCGAGTGGGATGCAGCAGTTGCTGCGCGGACTGAAGCCGGATTGCTTCGAGGACATCATCGCTGCGGTCGCTCTGTACCGGCCCGGGCCGCTCGGTACGGGCATGATCGACGACTTCATCGGCAGCAAGCACGGCAAGAAAGCGATCCGCAAATTGCACCCGCTGGTCGACGAGGTGCTGGCGCCGACATACGGCGTGCCCGTCTATCAAGAGCAAGTGATGCAGATCGCGCAACAGCTCGCCGGCTTCACGCTGGGCGGCGCCGATTTGTTGCGTCGCGCGATGGGCAAAAAGAAAGCCGAGGAGATGCAGAAACAGCTCCAGGCGTTCATCGATGGGGCGCTCGCGCGCGGCGTCAGCGTCGAGCAGTCGACGGCGATTTTCAAGGAGATCGAGGGCTTTGCGTCGTACGGCTTCAACAAGAGCCACTCCGCTGCGTACGCGCTGATCACCTACCAGACCGCGTATTTGAAGGCGCACTACCCGTGCGAGTTTTTCGCCGCGGTTCTGACCGCAGACAAAGACAAGATCGAGAAAGTGGTGCGCACGATCGCCGAGGCGCGCGCCTGGGGCGTCGCGGTGCTGCCCCCCGACATCAACGCGAGCGAGACCGACTTCTCGGTGGTATACGCGTACCCGCGGGGCGATGGCCCGATGCGCTCCGCAGGCCGTCTGCGTGACCGCCACGGGCCACAGGTCCGCTTCGGGCTCGGCGCAGTACGCGGGGTCGGCGAGGCGGCGCTCGAAACCATGTTCGAAACGCGCAAAACTTCAGGCAGCTTTCGCGACCTCTTCGACTTTGCGACGCGCATCGAAGCCAAACGCCTCAACAAGGGGGTGCTCGAGGCGTTGGTCCAATGCGGCGCGTTCGATTCCGCGCTCGAGCCCATGGGCATCACGCGCGCCCGCGCGTACGCGGCCATCGATCGCGCGCTCGAACGTTCGAGGAGCGCGAGCCGGGATCGCGAACGCGGACAGGCGACGATGTTCGGTATCTTCGAACAAGCCGCAAGCAAGTCGAACGGCAATGGCAGCAACGGTCAGGGCAAGAGCGCGACGCCGCTGGACGACTATCCGCCAGCAGCCGAGTGGGACAAGATCGAGCTCTTGAAGCGTGAGCGCGAGGCGCTCGGCTGTTACGTTTCGGGGCACCCGCTATTCCGCTACCAGAGCAAGCTGGGGCGCCTGGGTGTCGTGTTCTCCACCAAAGTGGCGAGTGAAGAACAATGGTCCTTAGTGACGGTTGCCGGCATCGTCGAGAACTATCAGGAGAAGATCTTCAAGAGTGGCTCTGGCCGCGCCGCATTCCTCGAGATCGAGGACATGTACGGGCGCGTGAAAGCCAAAGTGCGCGGTGATCGCATCGATACCTACGCGCATCTGCTGACCGGCGGTGATCCCGTGCTCTTGACAGGCAAGGTCAGCTTTCCGATGACCGAGGAACCCGACGACGAACGCGAAGCGACGCTGCTCGTCGACAGCGTCGAGCTATTGTCGGACGCTGCGCTCAAGGCGACGCGCTCGGTGACGATCAAGCTCGATGCCGATCGAACCGCGCGTCGTGACTTCGAGGCTCTGAAAGCCTTGATTCAGGCGTCACCCGGACAATGCCCCGTCGAGCTCGTTCTGGCGCTGGGCGAGGGCACCGAGGCTGTGCTGGATCTCGAAGGCACTCGCGTCACCCCGAATGACAGTTTTTTGGGTGGTTTGGAGAGGATGTTCGGAACTACGGTCGCCGAGCTGCGCTAACCGAGCGCTGGCCTCGAAAAAAACCTGTTAAGCTCGTAGTCTCGATGAAAGACGGCCGAGCCGAGTTGGTACGGATCGATTCAAGCGGGCAGGCGCACCCCATCGGCAACGTAGCCAGCCAACGCATGCGCGCTCGAGAGGGCGCCTATCGCATGTTGCCAGCGCCGCGGCACGTCGTATTCATGCGTTACACCGGTGAAGACGGCCGACGCGACGCCGAGGACGGCGCCGTCGTACGCCTGTCCGGGGAAGTCACGGCGCCCGGCACGTTGTGCGACATCCTCGCGCTCTTGGCGCAGACGGGTTGGCGCGGGGAATTGGTCGTGCTCGATGGCGACGAGGCGCGCTCGATCTTCTTCGATCAAGGCAACGTGGTGGGCGCAGCCACCAACGTAGAGGCAGAGCGGCTCGGTTCCGTCCTGTACCGCTTCGGCGTGCTCACGGGCGAGCAGCGCGATGCGATCATGGTCGCGGTCCAGGGCGGCAAGCGCTTCGGCGAGGCGGCCATCGAGCTCGGCGTACTCAAACAGGACCAGATCTATTCCTATATCGAGCGCCAAATCGAGGAGATCGTCTTTGCGACGATGACGGTCGGCGACGGCACATTCTTTTTCTTGGATGGCTTCGACGACGCGCGGCTCGTCTCGCGCCATACCGTGAGCGCCAATGCCCTGCTCATGGACGGCGTTACTCGCATGGATGAGCTGCGCTATTTCCGGCAGAAAATCCCGTCGGCCGAGCACATCCCGTTCAGGGTCGAGAACCGCGGCACGCCGCCGGAAGAATTTCACAAGGTGTATTTCGCGATCGACGCCAAGCAGAGTGTTGAAGAGCTCGGGCGCAGCACCGGGCTCGGTGAGTTCGACACCACGAAGGCGCTTTACGCGCTGGTTCAGTCGCAGCATGTTTCGATCCATCCGCCGCGAGTCTCGGGCGGCCCGACCTCGCTGGTGGCAGCGGCCAATGGCGCGTTGCGCAGTATCTTCGCCGCCGCGAGCCAAGGCGGCAGAGTTGCGGAAGTGCGCGGCAATCTGGAATCGTTCGCGGTGGGCGCCGGCGTGTACGACATCCTGTTTCGGAACGCAGGCCCGGACGAAACCGGCGCGCTCGATCCCGAGGCGGTGGCAGCGAATTCGGCGGTCGTGGCGGGCGGAGCTGATCAGGACAACATGCTGAAGCAGATGCTCCACGAATACGTCAGCTTCGCGCTGTTCAGCGCCGGCGCAGCGCTCGGTTCTGGTGCGGAAGGTGAGCTGGCCAAACAGGTCGCTCCCGCCTTGGCTGGGCTCAGGCCCCAGGGCTGATTGCGGCAGGCAAAATCCCCTGACCGTCGGGCGTGCCAATTCTTGCAAGAAACAGTGGGCAAGCGCGCAGGTTCGCGCTAAGTACGCCGCCCGAGCGGTCCCTAGGACTCGCACGGGTCGATAGCTCAGCTGGTAGAGCAGTGGATTTTTAATCCATTGGTCCAGGGTTCGAATCCCTGTCGACCCACTGCAGATAGCGAGGGGCAGGGCAGCTTCGGCGCTGCCCGCCTTCCGGGAGTGTGCTGCGCTATGCTCTGGTCGTGCGGCGAGCGAGCGCGCTTCAGTCGGCGCTGATGGGTTTGGTTCTGCTCGGCGTTGCTTTGGCCTGTGCGCGTCGAAAGCCGCCGACGGCACTGCGTGCGTCGAGCGCCGTGCAAGCTGCGAGCGCCACTGTCGGTGCGCTGCCGCTCGCATCTGCTTCAGTGGCGAGCGCCACCACTGCTCCGCCGCCCAGCGCGTCGGTTGGCGTGCCGCGGGACCTTCCGTCGAAGCCGCGTGTGTACATCAAGAACCGCTACGTCTTCGTGCGACCGCGCCCCGACGTGAACGCGGATTGGCTGGGATTTCTGTGGTTTGGAGCCTCGGTGGAGCTCAGAAGCACAGAGCCGACGCGGGGCCCCGGCTGCGCCTCGTACTATGCGATCGAGCCTGCCGGATATGTGTGCGTCGACGACAAGCAGGCCACGCTCTCGGCAGACGACCTAGAATTCAAAGCGGTTTCTCGGTATGCACCACGCCTCGACCAAGCGTCGCCGCATCGCTACGGCGAATCGGACGGAGCCGAGCTGCTTGGCGCGTTGCCCGACTCTGGCGTTGAGTTTCCTGCGTTGCCTGCGCTGTTTCACGAGCCGCGCCGCCGACTGCTTCCGTTGTCGACTGTCGCCTATGCAGACGAACGAACGGTGGCTGGGCAGACCTGGCTGCTGAGCGCTGATTTGCTTTGGCTCAAGAAGGAACAGATCACCCTCTACCCCGAGATCACCTTTCATGGCGTGGAGCTGGGTGAGCAGTTTCATCTGCCCCTCGCTTTCTTTCGGCAGGAAGGCGCCCACAAGTATCACCGTAACGCTGCGGGCAAGCTCGAGAGGAGCGTCGAGACCTTCCCGCTGCAGTCGTTGCTGCAGCTGGGATCGGAGGTCGAGATTCAGCATGGCGAGCGCTACTTCGCGCTGGCTCAGGGGGAAGATTGGGTGCGCGAGCGCGACGCGGTGCTGCCCGCGCCGCGCTCAGTGACGCCCTGGGGAGCGCGCATCGGAGCTGAGGATCACACTGGGCTGGCGCCGAAAAACGCGCGAAAGTCTTGGATTGAGGTGAGCGTGCTTGGTGGCTGGTTGCTCGCCTATGAGGGCACTCGTCCTGTCTATGCGACCTTGATCTCACCGGGTCGCGGCGGCATCCCTCAAGAAGGCAAGGACACACTGGAGATCGCCGCGACCCCAACGGGCACGTTTCCGATCTCAGGAAAGCTCGCCACTGTAACGATGCAGGCGCCCGGCGAGTACGTGCACTCTGATGTGCCTTGGACGCAGAATTTTCAAAAACCCTATGCGATCCACGCCGCGTACTGGCACAACAATTGGGGCAATCCTCAGAGCGGCGGCTGCATCAACGTTTCGCCTATCGATGGCAAGTGGTTGTTCGGGTTTACTGAACCAGCGCTGCCGAAAGGGTGGCACGCACAGCGCTGGCGCCCCGAGCTCGGCGCCCCCACGCTGCTCGTCATCCACGAATGAGGCGTGGTTGATGTGAGCGCGCGCCTGCCCGGCGCGAATGTTTCAAATGTCGACCAAAACCGAGGCGCTATCGCACCCGGGTCGACAATAACTGACCCGAATTCCACCAGATCTGGCCACAATAGGGGTCAGCTGAAGCGACTTTGATCTTGCACTGTTCCTGCAATCGGGGACATCGTTAGTAACCCGTGCCGCTTCGCGGCGCACTAGGAGGCTTCGTGGTTAAAGCGCGCGCTTGGTTGGCTCTTGGGCTTGTCTCGCTCGGGACTGTCGCTGCAACGGTGAGCTGCGGAAGCGACGAGACTACCGGCGGTGGAGGGCTGATCACGGGCGGCGGCGGTGGCACGGTCGGCACAGACACCGGTGGCGCAACCGCGGTTGGCCGTGGCGGCGGCTCTACAGCGGTCGGCCTGGGCGGCTCCGCGGGCTCGACTGGCAGCGGGGCCCTCGGGTCGCCGTGCAAGGCTGACGCGAACT
>DATHOI010000471.1:0-12810 GCA_035485095.1 Polyangiaceae bacterium
AGCGTCACGCTGCCCGTCACGCGAAGCTCGTACGGGCCGCCCGCCGGCAACGCCGGACAAGTCAGCGTGAAGCTGCCATCTGCCGCGGCTCGCGCACTGCTCGAAGCCGTGCCCTCGACCCCCACGACCGTCAACGTGATCGCTTGTCCCGGCTCGTCCCAGCCCCAAATCGGGTTTTGACGATCCCTTTGCAAGACCAAGTGATCGGAGAACAACGCACTCAAACGCAGACCGGCCATCGCGCGAAACCTTACCAGCACCCCGACGCGCGCTGCAGGCACAAAATCCGGCACCGATTCCGGGCACGGCTGGGCGCGGCCTCATTGCGCCATCGCGAGCCCTGCACAACGCGTCGCCGCGAGGCTCTTTTCTGCGTCGTCGCCCGGCTGATCATGGCTCATCGCTCGTGACCGGCGGCCACGCTGACTCGCGTGAAAGCGGCTCGAGCTCGAGCCACTGTTCGAGGCGCGTGTGGAGCGTGCCAGCCAGGCGCACCTCGCGAGCCTGGCGCTCGAGCGCCGCCACTTGGCGTTGTCGGATCTTGGCGCGACTGCCCACGGCTTGCCACAACGCTTCGCTTTCGGTTCGCTCGAGCAGCCGCCAAGCACCGAGGGCGAGCCCAGCATCCGTGAGTGGACCAATGCGCCGCCGATGCAGGTGCACGAGCGGCAAACCGAGCGCTCGGCACATGCGCCGGACTTGTCGCTTTCGCCCTTGTGTCAACGTCAGCTCGAGCTCGGTCGCGTGCTCACTCCGCGCCACGACGCGCGCGCTTTTCGCTGTAAGCAAGCGCCCGTCGAGCGGCACGCCCTCGACGAACCGCGTCAGCCGAGCGTCGTCGTCCGAGACGGTTTCGTCGAGCCAGAGCCAATACGTCTTCGTCGTCTCGTGGTCGGGGCGCAAGACGGCGCTGGCCAGATCACCGTCGTTCGTGAACAGCAAGAGCCCCGTCGTGTCACGGTCGAGGCGACCCACCGGGAAGCAACCGGGCGGCATGGCCCGAAGGTACGGCGAGAGATCGCCCTTGCCGCTCGGATCGCGGGCGCTGCTCGTGACATGCTTCGGTTTGTTGAGCAACACATAGACCCGCGCGACGCGACGCGGGATCGCAACGCCGTCGAGCAGCACTTGGTCGTCGTCGAATACGAGCGTCTCCAACGCCAAGAGTTGCGGCTCATCACGCTCCGGTGCGACGACGCTCAGGCGCCCAGCGCGCCAATACTCGTCCACGCGCTGGAGCGACAAGCCGAGCCCCTCCGCGACGCGCTTCCGCAGTCGACACGGCGGTTGGCGTTCGGCGTGGACGCACATCCCGAGCTACTTACACCGCTTCCGACGCGAACGGACGGCGAATTCGTCGAGCTTCGAGCAGCGCTCGCTGAACGTCGACTCTATTTCGCCGGGTCGCGCTCACGCGTCGCCT
Source organism: Polyangiaceae bacterium (assembly GCA_035485095.1). GTDB lineage: Bacteria > Myxococcota_A > Polyangia > Polyangiales > Polyangiaceae > PMG-095. The sequence continues at coordinate 1,424 of DATHOI010000471.1, forward strand.
TGACCGCAGCCACGATGCCGAGACCGAGCAGCACGAGCGCGCCCACCACCAGCCATTGTGCGGGCGCGTGCAAGATCGCCGCGCCGTAGACCAAGCCGCTGATCAGCAAGATGATCCCGAACAGATACATTCCGAAGGACATCGCCCGCAGCACTTGCACGAACGAGGCCAGCATGAACGCGCAGGGGCCTGGTTCCAAAGCACAGCGGGAGACGCAGTGTCAGAACCTGCCGCGTGGGGCAAGATGGCACGCTGTTGCCGTCTGCCTCGGGCGCGCACGACCAAAGCGCGAGTCGAGAGCCCGACGCCGAAGGCTGTGACGAACCACGGCGCCCTACGCGACCATCAAGAACCTACGTCAGCCCGCAGGCGCCGCTGGAGTGGCGCACAGTAGATCAACGAGAAAGGGCTGTTTTTCGAGACCGCTCAACGCGGCCAGCGCGCGTGCGATATTTGCACGCGTCGCATGCGGGGGCACACCGAACAACGCCCACGGCGCTTCGCGACCGAGCGCGCGCCCTTGCTCGAGATGCATGTGTCGGCTCGTGCCGTAAACGGCTACGGTGAGTGGCGGCTTCAACACCTTCAAGAGCTCGATCGCGTAGGCAATGCGATTGAAGCGCTCCGGCGAGCGTGCCTCGAAGCGTTCTTCCGCTTGAACCGAGTGCGAGCCCGAACGTTGTGCCATCAGCACTAGTTTGCCGCGACCCCCGGCGAGCGCAAGCGCCTCGTTTGATGCCTCGAGCGCAATCGAGTACGCCTGCTCTGTGACTGAAGCGGAGTTTGGGACTCGACTCAGCACGCGCACGCGCACGGTGCAGGCTTGGCCCGTCGCACAGGTGCAGCCGGCCGCCAGTTCCGCGCAAACGGTGATCGACACTACGTCGTACCCGACGCCCACGCCGCCGCCATTCGCGCCAGTCGACACCGCGCAATTGCCCGGTGTGGGTGAGACGGTCGGTGGCCACTGCGTGCTGCGCAAGTTACTCGGCGAGGGCGCGTTCGGGCGCGTGTTTGCCGCCGAGCACGCGGAGACCGGACAGCAGGTCGCGCTCAAAGTCGTCGGGCTTCGGCGTTATCCGCGCGAGTACGCCGAGCACGAGCTGCGCGCACTCGCCGCCATTGCCCACCCAAACGTCGTGCAACTGAACGAGTACGGCGTCGAAGCGGGCGCGGCGGAACCGTATCTTTGGTACACGATGCCATTGTACCGAGGCTCGGACCTCGCGCGCACGCTCAAAACTGAGGGCTCTTTGTCGCTTGCGCGCGCGCACGCACGCGGTGTTCACACGCATCGCGGGAGGCGTGTGTGAAATGCACCACAGCGGGCTCCGTCATCAAGACATCAAGCCCGACAACATTTACTTGGCAACGATGGCCGGCGTGGCCGAGCACCACCCCGTGCTGCTCGACTTGGGCGGCGCGGCGCGCAAAGACGCCAATCGACCGCTAGTCGCGACATTTCCGTTTGCCGCGCCCGAGCAAACCGAGGCGTTGATCGGCGGTTTACTCGGTGACCGCCATGAGGCGCTGACGGAAAAGGTCGATGTTTATGCGCTCGCGGCGACGCTGCTCTTCGCGTTGATCGGCTCGCAGATGCTCGGCCACGACATCGGACAAAGTGAAGTGGACGACGTCTCGACTCCAGCTGCCTTGCTGAAACTGCGCGAGCAATTGGCGATTATCCACCCCTTGCGCGCGGAAGAGCCGCTGCCACCCGACGCGCTACCGCATGTCAAAGGTCCAGTGCGCGAGCATTTGAGCACTGCCTTCAAGCGTTGGCTCACGCCGGATCCGGTGAGCCGTCCGAGCGCGGAGGAGCTGCTCGATGAGCTCGACGTGCTCTTGGAGTGGGACGCCGAAGTAGCGCGTGAGAAGGCCGCGCGTCGCTTCCGCAGCGCGCTCGTGCGCGTGATCGGCGGCCTGTCGCTGGCCGCCTGCATTGGCGGGTTGGCCGGCTATCATTGGCACAAGCGCACCATGAGCGCGGCGAACCTTGCCACGAGTGAGGCCATCAAAAAGGCCGACGAAGCCTCGGGCGAGCTGCAACGCGCCAGCTCCAACCTCGACAAAATCGTGGGCGATCCCGCGCTCGGCCCAGTCGAGAAGGCCAAGAAGATCGGCGAGGTCGTGCAAGCCTTGGAAGCGCAAATCACCGGGCTTGCGGCCGCAAATGCGCAGCTCAAGAGCGATTCCAAGAAGGCCGCCGCGGACGCGCGCTTTCGCGCTCAACAAGCCAAAGACACCTTCGACGCCGCGCTGAAGAAGGCCGAGGCGGAGCGCGATGCCGCCGCGCAGGACAAGGCCACGGCGGATGCCGCGCGCTCGCAAGCGGAGACCGACCGCGACCAAGCACGGCGCGACAAGACCGCCGCGGATGCGGCGCGCGTGAAAGCAGAGGGCGAGCGCGACAAAGCAGCGCAAGACAAGAGCGCCTCGGACGCCGCGCGCGCGAAGGCGGAAGGCGAGCGCGACAAGGCGCAGCAGGAGCAAAACGTGGCGCTCGCCGCAGAGCAGCGCGCAGAAGCGGAACGCGACAAAGCTCAGCAGGACAAGAGCGCGGCAGAGGCCGCAGCCTTTGCGCGCGGAGTCGCCGCTTCCGTGACGAAGGGCGCGCCCGCACCCGCAGCGTCGAAATAGCGCGCTGTCGGCGGCGTGCTACTTCGGCGTGAGCTTCAGCACGGAGGTGCCGTCCGTCCAGTACAGGCTCGTGGCGTCCAGCGCGATGTCGAAGGCTTGCGAATCTGCCAGCGTGATCGTCGCGCCGCCGTTCTTCGAAACCTTCATCAGCGAGAACGCGGTGGACCAGTACACGCTCGTGGCGTCGACGGCGATGACCGTCGGATTGAACTGCCCGGAGGCGAGCGTGACGACGGCTCCGCCAGCGTGCGCAATCTTCTGCACCGTGCCGCTCGCGTAGTTCGTCCAATACACGCTGGTCGCGTCCGTCGCGATGCCCTCGGGCAAGCCCAAACCCGACGCGAGCGTGCTCACGGGACCTCCGCTCAATGACACTTTCTGAAGCGCGCCGCTCGCGCTGTCCGCGCCGCGCGTCGTCCAATACAGGCTCGTGGCGTCGATCGCGGCGCCATTGCCGCCGTAGGAATCAGCGAGCCGCACGGGCGCGCCGCCGCTGAGCGCCACCTTCGTCGGGTAGCCGAATTGACCAGTAAAATAGGCATTCGCGGCATCCACCGCGACGTAGTTTGCACCCACTCCCGCGGCCAACGTGGCCGCGATCGAGCCACGGATGCGAGCTTTTAGTAGCGAGCCGTTCGAGCCGTCGGCCCAGTACACGAACATGCTATCGAGCGCCATGCTGCAGGGCCACGGCGCGCTCGTCGTCATGGCGATGGTCGTAAACACGCCGCCGCCCGATGGAGCACGGTTGATCGCGCCGGCATTGCCTAAATCTGCCGTTGCCCAATACACATTCTGCGTATCGACAGCGAGGCACCCCACATTGCTTTGCTGCGAAGCGAGCGTGACGAGGCAGCGCCCGTTCACGCAAGTGCCGCTGCATGCGGCGTCGCACACGCTGCAGCTCGCCGGATCCGACGGCGTGCCAGTGCACGTGCCCGCAGAACCCGCAGAGCCCGCGCTCATCCCCGTGCTGCCAGCCTCGACCGAGGTGAAGCCGTCGAGCGAGCTCCTCGCGCCGCACGCCCACGAGGCACAATAGACGGCTGCCAATGCGGCCTTCGACGCGAACGCGGCGTGAGCTTTGCGCGGCTGCAAATCCCCGGTCTTCACGCCGGGAACTTAGCAGGTTCGCTCGCGCTCGGCGCAAGAGCCAGCATCGCCTCGCGCCTCACGCCTCACGCCTCGCGCCTCGCGCACGACTTGAGAGCCGCCCTCGCGAGGCGAGATCTGATGTTTAAGTTTGAACTTCAGATTTTGAAACGGAACAGGCAGTCAGCACCGGCACCGCGGGTCCAAGTCTGCGACACCCCGAACTGTGCCGCAACGCGCCACACAGCGCCACGCCGCGCCAGGTCGCACCCGGCAACACGCCGCCTTGGGTGGGATGGTCACGCGCACACACTCTGCGCGGCTCAGCCTTCGGCGGCGCGTTTCGTCAAATCCTGACTCACGTGCTGCGCTTTCGGGTACTCTTTCAGTAGATGTCCCATTCAAAGTCGTGGCTCGGCATTGCGACCCTGTGCCTGTCGTGCGGCGGCAGCAATTTCGTCTCGTCGAGCGACGGCTCGGCTGGGAGCACGGCTCAGGCGGGCGCCGCCAGCGGCGGCAGCACGAGCAGCGCGGGTGCTGCGAGCGGCGGCGCCTCCGGCAGCACGAGCGTGGGCGGCGGCGTCACCGCGGGCAGCTCGAACGCGGGTGCCGGTGGCGGTCCGGCGGGCGGAGCCAGTGGCTCGGCCGGCAGCGCAGGCGCCCCGGATTGCGACACGCTCAAGGCCGATTATTCGGCGGCCGTCGACAAAGCGCGCGTCTGTGACAGTGGCTCGACCGACGAATGCAGCAAGAGCTCGACGCTGCCTGCCGTCGGCTGTGGCTGCGCCGTCTTGGTCAACGCCAAGAGCCCTTACACGCCGATCGCGCAGCAGAAGTATCAGGCCATCCAAGACGCAAAGTGCCCCGCTGGCCCGATCTGCAACATCGCCTGCATCGCGTACACGAGCGCCGCCTGTACCGCAGTCACCCTAACCGCCGGCACCGTATACGAGTGCACCGGAACCTCGGGGTTGACGACGAACTAGCGCTGGCGCCGCCGCACGACCCGAATTCGCGCAGCTCCGCCGCGGCCATGCTAAGCGCTAGCGAACATGCGTTCGACTCGCGCTCCGTTCTTCCTGCTCGCCGCCGCGCTGATGCTCAGCGCGTGCTCGAAGCCGCAACCTCCGACCGTCACCCCAAAGAGTGTGCAAGTGCTCGGGGTCGGCCCGGGTGGCGTACAGCTGGTCGTCGCGCTCGACGTGGCGAATCCCAATAGCTTTCCACTCTACGTGCGCGGGGTGGACGGCCGCCTACTGCTCGGCGCCGGCGCTGGTGCCGAGGTCGGCAAAGCCCACGCCGACCTGTCATCGAGCATCCCCGCGCAAGGCACGAGCAGCGTCACGAGCGAGCTCGCGGCGAGCTGGACCGATCTGGCCGCGCTCGGGCCATTCGTGATGTCCGCCGCGCCAGTGCCGTATCGGTTCGAGGGCACTGCGACCATCGGTGGCGACAGTCTTAGTTTGACGTTGCCCTTCACGTTGAGCGGCGAGCTCACGCGCGCTCAGCTCATCAGTGCCGGACTGAGCCGACTGTCACTACCCGCGCTGCGCTAAGAGCCAATCCTAGAACCCTGGACCGAGTTCGCTGCCCACGTCGCGTTGCGTCACGTCGTACGGCCACTCGGCTCGTCGTCCGATCCGCGAGCGGAAACGGCTCCGTGAGGGGTAGATTGCCCGACTCGCTCGTAGACTCAAGTGCAGGTAGTTTTTTGCATTCAGAGGGCTCGACTCGGTGCGAAGTTATGCCCCAGTGTAGGTAAACGCGTCGGCGCTGCGATTGCGGATGCCCCCGGCTTTTACTAGAAACGTCGACCACGGGTCGAGACAACGAATCTGGAGATCGACCAGCTGTCGAATCTCGAGGGTCCGAGCGGGGACATGCGCAGGACCAGTAACGTAAAACGCGCATTTCAACATCCGAAGGTGGAGAAGATGAAGAACAGAAGACTCATGATCGCGCTCGTCGCCGCAATGGCTTCCGTCGCTGCAGCAGCCAGTGCCCAGCCCCGACATCCCGGCGACCGACCCGACGATCGCCGCGCGCACGACGAGCACCACGACGCGGTCGTCGAACATCACGATGCGGTCATGGAACACCACGACGCGGTCGTCGAGCACCACGACGCGGTCGTCGAACGCCGTGAATCGGAGGACGAGGTTCGAATCCGCCTGCTCCGGCGCCAAGAGGAAGAGCACGCTCGCCGCCAAGCCGAGCGCAGGGACGAGCGTGCCTGGGACGCTCGCCGCGAGCAACGCGCCCTCGACGCACGCAACGAGCTACTTTCGACGTGGGGCCCGGCTCTCGATCGCGGTGAAGCGCGCAGTGAGCTCAGCATCCATGCCGACCGCATGGCTCGTTTGAACCGAATCTTGGACGTCGCGGAAGACCGCGCTGACGCCGCGCTGATCGCGCGTACACAGGCCGTCATTCAACGCGAGATCGCGCGCGACGCTCGAGTCCTGCATCGGATTCGTGCTTCAATGGAGGCCCAATGAAAACCGTCGCCCTACTGCTCCTCGCGGGTCTGATGCCTCTTGCGTGCCACAAGTCCGATCCGCCGCCGCCACTAGCCGCGGCGAGCGCCGCTCCGGTGGCCAGCGTGGCGCCGCTAGCGAGCGCAGCGGATCCGACCGCCGCGGCGACCGACTCAGCCGCGGCGGCTGCTGCCCCCTCGGCAGCCGTAGCCGCGAAGATCCCGACACCCGCGGACTACGAGGTCCAGGCGAATTCGGCCATCACGGCGACCAACGCGGCTCAGGTGCTCACCGCGATCGACAAAGAAGTCGGTCAATAGAGCAGGCCGCGAGCGCGGACCGGCATGGTCGGTCCGCTGCTCGCGACTCCGGTGAACGGCTCGCCATTGGCGAGCTGAAGTCACGCGAGTCGCTGCGAGACGACGCGGCCTTCGGCTAAGTGGGCAGCGTGCCCCAGATGACGACGCCGTTTTGATACAAGACCACACGATTCCAAGTCGTGAGCGTGGTCTTCGTCGCATCGAACGAGTAGTCGTTGGTCTGGGTGTAGATATCGACGGCTTGATTGGGCCCGTTCATCTGCCAGGAAAAGTCCGCGCCTTCGCCCGGCCCAAGGTTGGCGTGGTTGTCGCTGCTGAAGCTGAACTCGATATAAGTGTCAGCGCCGGTCGCGGCCGGGGACAGCGCAGCGGTCACCGCGCTCACCGTCAGGTCAGCGTTGGCGCCGGAAGTGCTGACGTGCGACCAGTTGATGGTCAAGAGCGGCGTCACCTTCGGTTCATTCGTGAAGTAGTAGCGCAGCTTCAGCTGTGAAAGCGGAATCGACGCCGCACCCGAGTTCTTGATGTCGAGCTCAGCGCCGACGTAGGCGGTCGTGGCTGCGGTGTCCTGAACCGCGTACGCCACCGAGAGCCCGGTGTTGCACACGCTCGCGACGCACGTCTCCCCCGAGCTACAAACGGTGCCGCATTTACCGCAATTGCTGGGATCATTGGTCAGATTCGTGGTGCAACCTGCGGCCGCGCTCGAGCAGGCGGCGAAGCCGCTATTGCACGCCGGGTGACACGTGGCGCCGCTGCACGTGGAGCCGCTCGCATTTACGGCGGAGCACTGCGTGCCGCAAGCACCACAATTGTTCGGATCCGTCGTGGTCGGCGTTTCGCAACCGTTGAAGCGGCTGGTGTCACAGTCCGCGAAGCCCGCGCTGCAGCTCGGCGCGCACGCGCTGTTCACGCAGTTGTTGCTGACGGTGTTGTTGTCGGCGCAAGCCGTGCCACACCCGCCACAGTTGGCTTTGCTCGAGCGCACGTCGGTCTCACAACCGTTGTTCGGGTTGCTGTCACAACTCTTGAAGTACGACTGGCTGCACGCGGGCGTGCACACGTCAGCGACACAAGTATTGACTGAATTGAGCGACACACAGGCGATATTGCAACCGCCGCAGTTGTTGTTGTCGTTGGCGAACACAGCCTCACAGCCGTCATTCGCGTTGCCGTCGCAGTTGCCGAACGCGGCGCCACAGCTCGGCGAGCAGGCACCGGTTACGCAGCTATTCGTGCCGTGCGGGGCTTGGCAGGCCGTGCCACACGCGCCGCAATTGTTGCTACTGGTCGCGAGGTTTGCCTCACACCCGTCCGTGTCCGGGTTCATGTTGCAGTCTGCAAAATTCGCGTTGCACTTGCTCAGCTGGCAGCCGCCCATGACGCATTTGCCTGACGCGTTCAGAGCGGCATACACGGTCGTGCAATTGAGGCCATTGCTGCCGCAGCCGCCACAATTGGTCGTATTGCTGCTGGTGTCCGTTTGGCAGCTCACGCCGGTGCCGAGGCAGTCCGCAAACGGAGGAGCGCACGCCTTGACCTTGCACGCCTTGTTCTGACACTGCGCGCTGCCGTTGGTGATCGCGCAGGCCGTGCCGCAGCCGCCGCAATTGTTGACGTCGGTCGTGATCGTCGTTTCGCAACCGTCGGCATAACCGCCAGAGCAGTCAGCGTGGCTCGAGTCGCACGACGCAATCGCGCAGGTCGACGCCGAGCACTTGGCGGTACCGCTCGCCACGACGCACAAGTTTCCGCAAGTTTTGCAGTTGCTCACGTCATTGGTCAGGTTGACCTCACAACCGTCCGACGGGTCTCCGTTGCAATCCCCAAACCCCGCTGGGCACACGCTGACACCACATTTGTGCAGGTTGCACCAAGGCGTGGCACCCCCGACGGCGGCGCACACGTTGCCGCACGTACCGCAGTTGTTCACGTCGTTTTCGGTGCTCGTCTCGCACCCGTTCGAGCGGTTGTCGTCGCAATCGGCGAAGCCGGCCGAGCACGTGATCTGACACTGTGAGTCGGCGCACGTTGGTGTACCGTTGATGCCGACGCAGATCGTGCCGCACGCCCCGCAGTTCGCGGGGTCGCCACTGGTGTTGGTCTCACAGCCGTTCGTCGGGTCGCCGTCGCAGTCCGCATAGGGCGCCGCGCAGGCCTGAACTTGGCACGAGCCCCCCGAGCAGCTGGCCGTGGCATGCGGAATGTCACAAGGCGTGTCGCACGCGCCGCAGTGCGCAGGATCCGTCTTCAGGTTCGTCTCACAGCCGTTCGTGGCGTCTCCGTCGCAGTTGCCCTTGCCATCGAGGCAAACGAGCGCGCACGCGCCATTCGCGCAGCTGCCGCCCGCGCAGTCACTGTCCACGCTGCAGGCTTGGCCGGGCGAGCAAGTGGGGCAAGCGCTGCCGCCGCAGTCCTTGTCCGTTTCAGCGCCGTTTTTGATCTTGTCCGAGCACGTGGGCTGCGAGCAGGTGCCGCTCGCGCAGACACCGCTGTCGCAGTCGGTGGCCTGCACGCATTTGAGTCCAGGCGCACAAGGCGAGCAGCCGCCCCCACCGCAATCCACGTCGGTTTCGGTGCCAGACTGGACGCCGTCGGTGCAGGAGGCATTTTGACAGAGGCTCGCGACGCACTGCCCGCCCGCGCAATCCGCGTTGCCGACACACGCTTGACCCGCGCCACACGGGGAGCAAGTCCCGCCACAGTCGATGCCTGTCTCGAGCCCGGGATCCAATACTTGATTCAAACAATGCGGCGCTGCTGCGCCGCCATCCGGCGACACCTCGAAGTTCGGGACGCTGCAGGACGCCGCGAGCAACGAGAAAGCAGCCAGCGCCCGAACGAGCCCGCGCACCGATCGATGGAAGCGCCCCGCGTCACGCAGCTTCGCGCGTGAGCGACCAGAGGTGTCGTTCATGTTTGGAACGGCATCCTACACGAGCAAACGCAGTATCGCCGGTGCGTTCTCGGTTAACTCGCAATCTGAACTGACGCGCGTTTCATTGCGCGCTGCGTTCCTATCGAGTCCGACGCTCGTGTGGATCGACGAAAAGCGAGCTGCGCCGCGCGTCAATCGCGCGGCGGCCACACGGTTAACTTGGGATTTTAACCGTCAACGATCGAGGACGGACCTCCGCCGAAGCACTGCCGTCCTCGATATTCTCACTCATCGTCTGCTGACCAAAGGCGGCGCGAGAGCGCCGTGTTCAGGGAACGGCTTGCGCGGTGCGCACGCTGGAATTGCCTGGCACGAGTCGTTCACTGACCTGCACGACCCGCTTCGCGACTTGGTTGTTTTCTGAATGAATGGCCACCGCGAAGCCATTGCCCGTCGATGTGATCAGGTAGCTCGCATTGAGCTCCGCCAGCGGGCACGTCTCACTGGCTTGCGCGGCGTTCCCAGCGCTGGCCACTCGAGCCTGGTAGCACTCGACCAAGTGCCCAAGCCACTCTCGGGTGAGCCCCGGAGCCGCGACCATGTAGACCACCGCGCCGGCGGGCGTCGAAAGAAATCCTCTCGGATCCGCGGGCGTGCGCAGCTCACGCGTCCCGATCACGGCCGTGCGCTGCACGGGGCACATGCTCTGCTCCGCCTCGGGGATCAACGCGCAGGCCTGGCTCACATTGTCCGATGGCGCGAGCGGTAGTGCATCGGTTTGAGTCTGTTGCGCGAGGGCCTGCTGTGGCCGCCCAACCAGCGCATCAGAAGAAGCGGCGGTCGGCGCGCTTGCGCAGGCCGACAAAAATCCGCCGAGTACGACTGCAAACGCACTTCCCAAATAATGATTCATCTTATGCTCCTCTTCTATTCGAAAATTCGCAGGCGGGCTGCGGCACATGCCGCGGGTGATACCGAGTCGTTGCAGCCTGCTCAACGGCTCCTTTGGAAGATATGGACTCTCGCCTAAGCCTGCTCGTAAGAATCCTCGTTTGGAACTAAGGATTTACTAAGCAACTCGCGAGTGAGAACGGAATCCGAGCTGACCAGGGAGAGCTCGCGCTCGAGCGAGGCCAACGCGCGTTCCAGCGCCAACTTGATCACCGAAGAACGGCCGATGCGAATATTGGCGTTGACCTTGGAGAGCTCGCTCGCCACGCGGTCGAGCCGCTCGATCATCTCGGGCACGAAGCGCACCGAGACCGGAGTCTCACGCTTGTCCCAAACCGAGCTCCGCTTTCGCGAAGCCTGCGCGCTGCGTTCGTCGAAAGTGCTCATCGGGTAACCTGACTCAGTGGCGAGTCGTTCGCCGCCAAACGTTCGCTCAGCTCGTAGATGTGGTGCGCCGCTGCCCAGTGCGGCGAGCGGATGGAAACGGCAAAGCCACTATGCGTCGGTTCGACCGAGCAGCTCACCTCGGCGCCAGTGAGCGGGCATGACTCACTCGCTGGCGGCGCAGCGCCAAACTCCGCAGTTTGTGCCTGATAACAATCGATCAGGTGACTCAGCCACTCGGCGGTCAGACCGGGCGCGGCGCTCATGTACACCACCGCGCCCGCGGGGCCGGAGCTGTGCCCCTTGGGATCGAGCGGCACGCGGAGCTCGCGCGCGCCCAGCACGGGGCTGCGCTCGACGGGGCACAGGCTACGCTCCGATACCGGAACCGCGATGCACGCGCGCTCGACGGCGCCGCTCGCAGCGCGCGTCGGATAAACGTCCGATTGCGCGGCGGCGAGGTCGGCACGCTGCGTCTCTCCGTGGCTAGGAGCGGCTAGCTCAGACCTCGGAGTGCTCGCGCACGACAGCGCGACGCTACACAGTGCCACTTTTGCCAAGATTCCGCAGAATTGCCTCATGGCGCTCACCTCGATTCTCAAAGGTAGCGACGCCGAGCTAAGCGTGATCCAAATAATGCGGGGG
>DATHOI010000472.1:0-5422 GCA_035485095.1 Polyangiaceae bacterium
TGAGGTGACAGCGTCGGTTGCCACAGCCCGATCAGTTGCAGAACAGAGGCCCAAACTGGCGTTCCGATAGCCCGGCACCCGCTCCGAACACAACCGCGTATCCCGTCGTCGCGTTTCCGGCGATCGTGGCTACCGGCGCGCCGAACCCCAATGGCACCGGTGCACCAAACTCGCACGTGTTCGACACGGGCACGAGGGATGTCGTGGCGCCGGAGTCGGTGCTGAACAGGATCAGAAACCCATTGCCCGTCGCAATGATTTTACTCACAACCACAGTTGCTCCAACGGTCAGATGCGTCGCGGCGCACAACTCGGTACCGTCGGACTTCAGATTCGTGAAAACAACGTCCGAACCCTTGTTCCACGCGACGCCGAAGCTCGCGCTCGCACTCGCTACCTGAACGTTGCCGCTTGAGGAGTCGAGCTGGCCGCCGCCAAGGGAGGAAGCCAACGAAGTCGAGCGCACCGAGCTCCAGACCGCACCCGTCTTGTCCACATAGGCGAGCAGCGCGCCTTGGGCTCCGACACCGAGCACGGCTTGAACAACTCCCACTCCGGTGGGAGCCAGGGACATCTCTTGGGTTACATTCTCTGTCGTCGGATCAATGGCGACGCCGGTCAGCGGTTGAGTCAGCGACGAGCTCGCCCACGGAAGGAGCCAATCGCCGCCCGGAACCTGACCCACCATCGCTGGTATCACAGCGAGGGGGGCCGCAGATTGGACATCGTGAACGACAGAGTTGGCATCCACAGCGCCCGCGGCAGTGACGCGCCGAAATACGACGGAAGCGTCCGAATTCCACGCGATAGCAAACGCCGAGTCTCCGGCGGATATGGCTGGCGGAAACGAACCAGCATCCGAGCCAACCGAGAAACTGACAACCGGTTCATCGGCGACGACGACTTTCCCTGTCGAATCGAAGGCAGCAAACTCGTACGACGGGGTGTCGCCTTCTGGACCGTAATCTACCCAAGTTACTCCGTAGACTCCTCCGCTTGCCAACCAAGCAGCCGCGACACCGCCCCCCGCGACGGACGCGAGCACCGTGTTCTTTCCCGAGAAGGGCAGTCCGTCATTGACGTCGATCTTGCCGTTGCAATCGTTATCAATCCCGTCGCAGATCTCCTTCGCGCCGGGATGGACCGCCGGGTCATTGTCGTTGCAGTCATCGCCGGGTGCGGCTGCGCACGCGCTCGACCCGTAGCCGTCTTGATCCTTGTCTTGAGCCTTCACGAGACAAGAGGCAGCGCCGTTGAGCTCGGTGCAAGAAACATCGCAATCAGTGGGGTCCGGATTGGCGCAGGGAGGCACTCCCGATTGGCAAACACCCGCGCTGCAGGTCTCCATCCCGTTACACGCAAGCGAATCGCTACAGTCAGCATCTCGCGCACACTGAGGCTGCGGAGAGGCGCCAGCTGCGCCACCCTCGCCACCGACGGCATCGCTCCCACCAGCATCATCACCGACCTGCGTTCCACCTCCGCTTCCGCCCGCGTTTACCATTCCGGCAGCACCGGCCGAGGGCGCAGCGCACGTCTGGCTTGCGGCGCACGAGCTGAAGGAACTTGAACAGCTCACGGTCACGGCGGCGCCAGCGACCCCGGCGATGACGAGCGACACGAGCATGATGTCACGACGCGGGGTGTTCTTCGAAGAGGTTCTAGACATTGCGTTCCTGTACTGGCGTAGAGTTCGGCTCCCGGGCTCGGGTAACCCAGCTCCGTGTGAGACGGCAACCGTCCATCAAGGACTAGTCGATCGATCGTGCTAGTCAGTTGCGGAAAATCTAGGGAGCGCGCCCGTAGAAGTCAGCTCATTTCTTGTCCGCGCCGGCGCGCGCGTCTGGCCTCACTTCAATGGGAGGCGCCAGGCGACAGAGTCGGCAACCTGCGCTACATTGCGAACATGTCAGCCGGAAAGCTGCGGGCGGTCGCGGGTGGTCTCGCTGTCGAAGCGCCTCGCGAAGCCGACTCGTTGATTGAGCGTCTCAAGCGCGGCGAGCTCAGCATTGACGACTACCTGGAGTTGCAAGTCGACGCGGCCATCGCTCCTCTTCGAGACAAGCTTCCCGCGGACCGCATCGAATGGATGCGGGCAATGCTCAAGGAACAGCTCCGCGAAGATCCAGTGCTCAGCGAGCTGGTAAGACAGGCGACCGGACGGGAACCTCAGGCGGGATGACCATCGATCGGGTTGGCGTGGGCGAGCGGCTCGCTGCTTTGTGTTCAAAGTAGGGTCGAAGACGTGGGTGTTCCTGACACGCCGGAGGTACTTGAGCGGTTCCATGCGGAACTCTCCCTGGTAGAGATTGTCGCCAGGCAAGTTGCTCGGACCATCGGACGCGCGATCGAGTTGGACGATCTAGTTGCGTCTGGACGAGAAGGGCTGCTCGACGCCGCGCGGCGCTTTGATCCAACCCGCGGCGTTCCGTTTCGCGCATACGCGAATTTGCGCGTCCGCGGAGCAATTCTAGACGGCGTGCGCCAGAACTCACTCCTGCCACGGCGTACCTACGAACGAGTTGCCGCCCTCAAGGCCGCCGCGGAGGTGAGCGAAGGCGAGGCGGAGTACGCATTCGCGGCGGGCCCCGTCCCGGATGCCGCAGCGGCGGACCGAGCGCTCGCCGAGCACCTTTCCTCGATCGCGATGGCCGCGGCCGTCGGAATGGTGGTTGAGACTCGAGCGGCGGATCAGGAAAGCGAAGACTCGCCCGAGGACGCGCTAGTGCGAGCCCAGCTCATCCAGCGCGTGCGCACTGCCGTCGCTGAGCTTTCTAGCGAGGAGAGCGAGCTGATTCGTCGCCACTACCTGGAAGGCGAGCGTTTAGACCTCATCGCCAAGGATCTCGACATGAGCAAGTCGTGGGCGAGCCGACTCCACACTCGTGCGGTCGCGCGGCTCTCGAAGCGACTGCGCGACGTCGCCTAGTGAGCTCGCCGAATCGTGGCGCACCAACTAGCGCTCGCAACACAGCGTCGACCCGTCAGTTGCAGAAGAGCGGACCAAACACGCGACGTTTGGGCACGTTGGCCGTCGTGTCCTGCCAAACAAGTCCGTAGCCCGTAGCACTACCGGCGATGCTGACGTTCGTGGCGGGTCCGGCGTCGACCGTGAAGAGCGACCCGATGACACAGTTAGCAAGAATTTCCTGAACGCGTACTGAGCCGGAGGACGCCACGAGGTACCCTTTTGCGGTCCCGACGATCGCGGCGGGCACGAAGTCCTTGTCCGCGAAAGTAACGGGACCACACGCGGCTGCCCCCGTAGGTCCGAACGCATAGAATTGCGGAGGATTGGCAGCCATCGTCGGCGTAACCGCGACGGCGAAACCGCTCGGGCCAGAACCAATCGCTGGACGTAACCCGGCGATGTTGAGCGCTGCTGGCGGGGCTGCGAGCAAGGCACTCCAAACGGACGCGGCCGCCGCGGTCGGTCGGGCATATCCAATCACAAAGTTTGAGCCACTCGCGACCATTTGCGCGGACCCAGACTCAACCTGGCCGCCCGAGTCTAGTTCTGTCTCGGTACTGCTCACGACGCCGGTGGCGGAGACGACTCGGCCCCAAATGCTACTGCTTTCGGCGATTGATGACATCACTGCCCAACTCCCGCCCGCGACTCTCGCAACTGCGGCGACGTCAATGAACTCACCATGCTCCGGGATTTCAAGCAGGTCCCCGAGGACGCCAGAGCTGGTCCAGGTATTGAAGTAGGTATGACTTTGATCGGCAATCGTCCAGCCCGCGCCGAAGCGGTCTGCTCCCCAAGTCAGAGCGATGGTGCGCGTCCCACCGGTTTGGAGGAGCTGATTGAACGGCGCCGGAGCCAGGACTATTGCTCCGGTCTGATCGAAGGTTTCAATGTACAAGTCGGAATCGCTGCTGGTCGTTCCGTCGTAGTACATCGCGCCGTAAACGGATGTGTCTGTCGCCCAAGCAATGGCGGGCGTGCCGCGCGTCGCACCGTTCGGACCGAGCGCAACGGTCGTCCCCGAGACGGGGAGACCATCAGCAAGGTCAATCTTGCCGTTGCAGTTGTTGTCGATGCCGTTACAAAGCTCGGTCGCGCCGGGGTGAATAGCCGCGACGGCGTCGTTGCAGTCGGTCCCCGGGCTTGTCGCGCAGGCGCTCGACAAGTAGCCGTCGTTGTCCTTGTCTTGTCCTTGCACGCTGCATGACGCCGCGCCGTCCAGCTCGACGCACAATGCGTCGCAATTGGCCGGATCCGGATTCGCACACGGAGCAACACCAGGCTGGCAACTTCCTGCCACGCAGGTCTCCTCGCCATCGCAAGCAAGCCCGTCACTGCAGTCAGCATCTCTTGAACACTCGGGCTGCGCGTCACCGCCACCCGCTCCAGCGGCCCCCGCCTCACCACCGCCTGCTCCGGCGATGCCGTCATTGTCGCCGCTCGCGCCGCCAGCTTGACCACTTGTCCCCGCTGCTCCGCCGGTAGGCGGAGAGCAGGTCTTGGTGGAATCGCAGCTCGTGAACCCACTCGAGCAACTCTCCGTCAGAACCGCGCCGCCGACCGCGCCAATACAAACGATCGCGATCGCGAGATTGCTGCGCCGAACCTTTGCTGAATTCTTCTTAGACATCACAAGCTCCGTCGAACAAGCGCGCCATCAAGGAGCGTCGGGTAACCCTGGCCGGCCGGACGCGGCAACAGTCACATCTCATGAGACGCTAACGCGCACGCCGCTAGAGCCTTCGGCCGACCCGGCTCGAACAGTCGAGCCGCACGCTCGGCGGCTTGAGCGAAATCTACCCGCGTGCTGCTCTTCCTGAAAATAGGCATTAGCCCGCCGAGTCGGTCGCGCGCGTGCCTGGTCGCACGCCGCTAGCGAAGGCGGTAGCGAGCCAAACCGCCAGCGCCGACGCCGCGTCATCACGCGCAAGGAGCTCAACGCCGCCCAAGCGCGTGACGCGCTTCTCAAAAGCGGCGCCGTTGGCTTCCATATGGCGGGACAGATCCTCGAAGTCGAGCAGTACGGGATATGCTTCGCCGTGCTCATCAAAGCAATGCTGCAGGTAACGAGGCAGCACACCCGGACGGACGTGCACTCGCCACGCCTCGCCTTCGAGAGAGCAGAACAGGTTCAGCTCGTTCGACGTTCGCTGGTCGGCTTGTGCTCGAGAGATCATTTGCCTGCCCTTTCTTAGCACGCTCTAGCGCGGCCACTGCGACGGCGTACGCGGCGCAATCCGCCCCAGTGCACCAAGAAAATCAGCCGCCGACTGATAGCGGTCGTCCGGTTGATCTTCGATCGACTTTAGAATGATGGCATCGAGATCACTGGAGATCTCGTTGTGCGACACGCGCGAAGGGGGCTCCACGCTGGTGCTATTGAAGGCATCGAACGGTCCTTTCCCGGTCATCATCACATACGCGACGACGCCCGCAGAATAGAGGTCAGCT